>JBOHIT010000286.1:0-7878 GCA_050726155.1 Bradyrhizobium sp. | reverse complement strand
GTTGGAGCCCACCCCCTCAGACAGGAGTATTGAGATGGCCGATTTGAGCCCTCTTCGCCGCCGCATGATCGAGGACGTGACAGTCCGGAATCTGTCGCCGGCGATGCAGCGATCCTACATCAGCGCGGTTTCGAAGTTGAGCCGATATTTTGGCCGGTCGCCTGACCGGTTGGAACTGGAAGACGTCCGCGCCTTCCAGGTGCATCTCGTCTCGACCGGAATCTCATGGCCGGCACTGAACCAGATCGTCTGTGCGCTACGGTTTTTCTACGGCGTCACGCTCGGCGAGGCGCTCATCCCGGAGCGCATTCCCTATGCACGGCAGCCCCTCAAGCTACCGGTCGTACTGAGCGCGGATGAAGTCGTGCAGTTCCTCGAGGCGGTGTCGAGCCTGAAGAGCCGCGCCGCGCTCACCGCCGCCTATGCGGCCGGGCTTAGGGCCTCGGAGGTTGCGGGACTGCGGATCGAAGACATCGACAGCGCCCGCGGTGTCATCCAGGTGCGCCACGGCAAGGGGGCGAAGGATCGCAACGTGATGCTGTCGCCCCAACTACTCGGCATCCTGCGCACCTACTGGCGGCTCGCCCGACCGAGGGTTTATCTGTTCCTGGTCGTGACGAAGATCATCCGATTGATCAGACCGTGTTGCATGCCGCCTGCCGGTCGGCGGTAAGGGCTGCGGGCCTGACCAAGCGCGTCACGCTGCACACGCTGCGCCACAGCTTGGAGAACGGAACCGACATCCGGATCATCCAGGTTCTGCTCGGGCACAATAACCTGTCGTCGACGGCGCGCTACACGCAGGTCGCCACCCATACGATCCGGGCGACGCAGAGCCCGCTCGACCGCCTATCGCTGGAGGTGACGCCACCGGGATGACAACGCGTCCGGGATGCGGGTTATGGCCCGCCCCGACGTCCGTCCGCACAGACCCGCCATCGAGATTGCCGATATCTTGCGCCGGCATGGCGACGCCTATCGCCGTTTGCATGCCGGTCATCTCGGTCGGATCGAGCGGCGCGTGATGAGTGCGATCGTTGCGTGCCGAACCGAGGTGCTCGGCGGTCACATGGAGGCTTGCGACGACTGCGGCATGACACGCATCGCTTATAATTCCTGCCGGAATCGGCATTGTCCGAAGTGTCAGGAGCGAGCCCGAGCCGCGTGGCTTGCCGCGCGAAAAGCCGACCTGCTGCCGGTTCCCTATTTCCACGTCGTCTTTACGCTTCCTGCACCGATCGCAGCGATCGCTTTCCAGAACAAGGCCGTCGTCTATGCCATCCTGTTTAAGGCCGCCGCTGAGGCGATGACGACGCTTGCTGCCAATCCCCGACGGCTCGGCGCAGAGATCGGCGGCGTCGCGGTCCTGCATACATGGGGACAGGCGCTGACGCATCATCCCCACATTCTCTGTGTCGTGCCGGGCGGCGGCCTGTCACCTGATGGAACACGCTGGATCGCCAGCCGACCGAACTTCTTCCTGGCCGTCAAACCGCTGTCCCGGCTCTTTCGCTGGTTTTTTCTCAAACGCCTGATCGCGGCCTTCAACGCCGGCGCCTTGCGCTTCTTCGGCGATCTTGCATCTCTTGCCGAACTCGACGCTTTCGCTGGTCGCATCAAAGCCATGCAACGCGTCAACTGGGTTGTTTACGCCAAGCGGCCCTTCGGCGGACCCGCACAGGTCCTGGCCTATCTCGGCCGCTACACCCATCGCGTCGCGATCGCCAACAGCCGGCTCGTCGCACTCGACGACGATCATGTCGCCTTCTCATGGAAGGACTATCGCCAAAACAGCGCGACAAAGATCATGAAGCTCAAGCCCGACGAGTTCATTCGCCGCTTCCTGCTTCATACGCTGCCCGACGGTTTCCACCGCATCCGCCACTTCGGCTTCATGGCCAACCGCCATCGCGCTGCCAAGCTCGCCCTTTGCCGCGAACTTCTCGATCGCGAGCGGACAGCCCCAAACGATGGCCAGCCGCCGCCTGTGGATTCGGAAGCTCAAACCTGGGCCGAGGTTCCTGCCTGTCCCGATTGTGGTGGCGTCATGCGCATCATTGAGCGCTTTCGACACAACTTCAGTCGCTCCAGCCCTCGAACATGACCGTTCCGATGCGACACATCGTGAGCCAACTCATGCCGTGCACGACGATCATCATTCGTCATTCCGCTCCCAGCGTCTCGATCATCGCGGACGATGTCGAATCCGTGCTGTCACACTGCGCGACAACAACCGTCCGATGCAGCAAAAAGTCTATCGCGATCTCCGGCGAAGCGCGTCTAATCTCAACTCTTCCCCGATGCGCACATCTCGTGTCCCTGCCTCACGCGCCGAGCCAGCAGATCGGGCCTTGCGATCTCAAACAATTCCGATAGCTGCAAAACCGCGCATAGCCTCCCGCGCCTTCGTTCAATCCGGCTTCAATGAGGTCGCGTCATAAGCGCCTGCCGCGCCCTCGCGTGAGCGCGACCTCACAGAACCCTCCAGATTCCCGAATCAGATTTTCAATGATTCATGGATGGTCGGCTTATGGAGGGCCGACCATGGTGGGCACGAAGTCGAAGTGGGAAGACGAGCTTGGGCGCTGGCTAAAGCCATTCCTGGATCGTTTAGGTCACAAGGCGCGGCGGCGGATGTGTCCGCTTTATATCTCGGGATTGATTGGACCGGGTGATCGCAAGAGCGTCCAGCCGATGGCGGCGCGGCTGGCACCGGGCGAGTATGACCAGTTGCACTATTTCATTGCTGATGGCGTTTGGGGTGCAGCGCCATTGGAGGCGGAATTGCTGGTTCAGGCCGATCGCCTGGTCGGCGGCAAGGATGCGGTGCTGATCATCGACGACACGGCGATGCCGAAGAAGGGCGATCGTTCGGTTGGTGTCGCCCCACAATATGCCTCGTCTCTCGGCAAGACAGCCAATTGCCAAACATTGGTGTCGCTGATGCTTGCACGGGGTGAAGTGCCGCAAACGAGCGTCAGGACCACGTCAGCCGCCGATTACGCCGTACTCGTGTCCGGGAGCCTCGCATGAGCGCCGCCAAGAAGGACGACAAGCCTGTCGCCGCGGAGACGATGCCATCGGGCACGACGAGCGGAACGCCACAACTCCTCCTCACGCATCATCTGAAGCAGCTCAGGCTGCCGACGATTTTGCGCGAGTATGACAAGGTGGCCAGGGAGGCCGCGCGCGAGGGGATCGATCACACGGCCTATCTGTTGCGATTGGTCGAACTGGAACTCATTGATCGGGAGCGGAGGGTCGTCGAACGGCGCATTCGCCAGGTGCGCTTTCCGGCGGTAAAGAGCCTCGATACGTTCGACTTCGTGGCGATCCCCAGCCTCAACAAGATGCTGGTTCTCGAACTCTCCCGCTGTGAATATATCCCGCGCCGCGACAACATCATCGCGCTCGACAACTCCGGCACGGGCAAGACGCACATCGGACTGAGCCTCGGACTAGCCGCCTGCCAGAAGGGCATCTCGGTTGCCTTCACGACGGCGGCGGGTCTGGCGCACCAGCTCATGGAGGCCCGCGATGAGAGACGGCTGCTGAAGCTGCAGCGCGATCTGGCCGCGGTAAAGCTGCTGATCATCGATGAACTGGGCTATGTGCCGTTCTCGATGGCCGGTGCCGAGCTTTTGTTCGAGGTGTTCAGCCAGCGCTACGAACGTGGCTCGACCATCGTCACTTCGAACCTACCATTCGAGGAATGGACATCGGTGTTCGGCGCCGAGCGCTTGACCGGTGCGCTTCTCGACCGGCTGACCCACCACGTCCACATCCTGTCGATGAACGGCGAAAGTTATCGGCTGACGCAATCCACACGCCGCCGGAAACCCGCCGCCACGGACATGGGCGACCAGTCTGCCGTCGAGGCCTTTGATCCAGACACCGGCGAAATTGCCACCCGGTAGTCTCGGAACAATTCTCGACGCCGACATGCAAAGGGGCCCGATCGGGGCCCCTTTGCATGTCGGCGGATCCCCGCCTCGCTGGCCTGCTTTTACTCCGCCACGCTGGCCTGGTTTCTCTCCGCCGTTGACAACAAAGCCAAATTGCGTGCTCCGTTCTGGAGTGACCGCACGCGACAGGTCAATTGAGAAAAAGCGAGAGCCCGTCAGCTTATCGTAGAATCAATTTGTCGAGCTTGACGCCGCAATCCATCGCTTTTTGGGAGAGGGGTGCGGGGTTGAGCCTGTGTATGACACTTTCCGTCGGTCTGAGTCGCTCTAAATCTTGGAGCTGCCCAGTGAAGCACTAATTGTGTTCGCCGCCGCAGCAAGTGCTGGGCCTAATTCGTGATCGAGCTGATCTTGCAAGACCAGATATGCCGGCCCGCCAAAACTGAGCGCATAGATGGCTCCCCCGCCAGGCGCTACGATTGGAGCACCAACAGCATTGATGTCCTTGCGCCATTCCCCCGTGGAAACACAAAAGCCACGCTCCGCCACATCCCTCATCGAGGTCTCGATGGATCGCTTGATCAGCGGCCAGTCATCCCCGTGCTGTCGGCGGATGGCATCCAGGATGCGGCTGCGCTCATCGTTCGAAACCGCCGTAAGATAGGCCTTGCCTATCGCGGTGATCGCCATCGGCACCCGGGAGCCAGGCGCGAGCCGCAAACCGACAAGACCGTGACCTTCGCACGTTTCGACATTGAGCATCATGAGCTTGTCGCGCACGGCGAGTGCCATATGTAGGTTGTGCGCTTCCGCGAGGCTCTGCATGATCGGCCGGGCGACCCGCCGGATATCGAGGTTGGCAAGTGCCGCATAACTCAGGGTCAGCGTCCGCCCGCCCAATTCATAGGTTCTCAGCCGGCTGTCATAGGCGAGGTAGCCTAGTTGAGTCAGGGTATGCGTGATGCGTGAGATTGTCGGCTTGGGAAGTTCCGTCCGCTTAGCAAGCTCTAAATTGCCGAGTGCGCCGTCGCCCGCCCTAAAAGCGCTGAGGACCTCAAGTCCTCGTGCGAGCGCCGTGACGAACAGCCGGCCGCCCGCGTCTTCCGCAACTTCGCCCTTTTCCGCGGTTCGTGGTCTGCGCGAGGCACGTTGCAGCAGCAGGCGCGCGCTCTTTCTTTTCGACCGCTCCTCGGTAGCGGTGGAGGCGGCAGCGCGGCGAAGCAGCTTCGTAGCACGCGCGTCGTCGGCCTTAGTGTTTCCAGCTGCGATGCGCCCCCGTGGGCTGGATCTGCGCGGCTTGTCGTCGTCCATCACTTAACCTCTCGTTTGACGCCGAACGCGGCTTTGGCACGAATGTGAGCCGCAACGTTCGCTATCGCGATGAAACGATGATCAGTTTCCTGCAAAAAAAGTCGCTTCGCCGACAGTCAAGCGAATTCGCGAAATTCAATTCCGCATATTGCCATAGCGAGTGTGACATGGCAATTTCGCATTCCAAAGAAGGGAAGCGCTCACAGATGCCAATCGATCCTGACACCTTGCGGCAATGGCCGATCGCCGACATCGAGCACAGTTACACCGTGCGCGACACCATGCTGTACGCTCTCGGCCTGGGTTGTGGTGCGGACCCCATGGACGAGAGTCAGCTTCAGTTTGTCTACGAAGGCCGGTTGCGGGCGTTGCCGTCGATGGCGGTGGTCCTGGGCTATCCCGGATTCTGGATCAGCGACCCGGGTACCGGGGTTGACTGGAAGAAGGTGCTGCACGGCGAACAAGGTTTTGAAGTTTTCAAGCCGTTGCCGACGGCGGGAACGGTGATTGGCCGCTCTCGCGTGACCGGCCTGTTCGACAAAGGCAAGGACAAGGGCGCTGTGCTTGTGTCGGAGCGGGACGTCATCGATAAATCTACCGGAGACCTGCTCTGCCGCTTGACTTCTACCACCATGCTGCGGGGAGACGGCGGCTTCGGAGGACCGTCCGGTCCGTTACCGGCGCCGCACGCGCTGCCCGACCGCGCACCCGATCAAGCCGCCAGCATCGCGACGCTACCGCAGGTCGCGCTCATCTACCGTCTCTCCGGCGACTATAATCCGCTTCACGCCGACCCCGCAGTAGCTCGTAGCGGCGGATTCGAAAAGCCGATCCTGCACGGCCTCTGCACATTCGGCGTGGTCTGCCGAGCCTTGCTGGATATGGTCTGCGGGAACGATCCGTCAAAGCTGCGCAAGATGCAGGCACGATTCAGCGCGCCAGTCTTTCCGGGCGAAACCATCGTGACTGAGCTCTGGAAGGAGGCCGGCAGTGCGGTCTCGTTCCGCGCCAAAGTGAAACAGCGTGACCTCGTCGTCATCAACAACGGCCGGGCCGAAGTGGCGGCTTGAGCCGCCATTTCAATCATTGCCTGAGGGCGCGCAAATTCTACGATTGGCTTTTTCCCAATACGGATCTCGCAGACGCCGCTTGAAGATCTTCCCTGAGTCTTCCCGCGGCAGCTTGGCTTGCACCTCGATGTTCCGAAGCACCTTGTAGTCGACCGCGCCGACTTCAGTTGCGCTCGGATAGTGGCGACGTCGATGGTCATGCCCGCCTGTGGTTCGATCACGGCCATCAAGGCTTCGCTAAATTCGTCGTCCGGAATACCGAGCACGGCGTAATCATGGATGCCGGGAATCACGAAACGCCCGCTACTCGCTGCCGGCGTAGACGGTTCGCGGTATCATAATTGTCTTTCTGCGATCGCCGTTCCGCAGCTTTAATATGCGAAATTCTATTTCGCATATTTGACATTTGCGAGGTGCCATGGCAAATCCGCTGCTATCAAGCCGCCGAGGGCTTCAAGGCTCCAATCGGGGAGAACGTTTCCAATGACGACACCCGCGCGGGCGCGCCCCAAACCCACACCGGAGACTCAGCATTTCTGGGATGGCACGCAGGCCGGCGAGCTTCGCCTGCAGCGCTGCGACGCCTGCGCCAACGTGTATTTTCCGCCGCGCCCGTTCTGCCCGGCCTGTGCTTCGCGCAAGGTGAGTATCTTCAAGGCCAGCGGCAAGGCCAAGCTCTACAGCTACGTCATCAACCATCGGCCCGCCGCGCCCGGTTTTACGCCACCTTACGCCATCGCCGTGGTGGAACTGGACGAAGGCCCGCGGATGATGAGCAACATCGTCGACTGCCCGCAGACGCCTGAGGCGCTCGAGCTCGACATGAAGCTGGAAGTCGCGTTCGAAAAGCTCGACGACAAGATCACCCTTCCTCTGTTTCGTCCGGCGAAGGGTTAAGCATCATGCGAAGAAACCAGGTCGCCGTCGTCGGCGCCGCCGAGACCACCGAGCTCGGCGTTATTCCCAATGTCTCGCAGATCCAGCTGCACGCCGACGCGGCGCTGAACGCCATCGCCGATGCCGGGCTGAAGCTGTCCGACATCGACGGCATCGCCACCGCGGTCGAGACTCCGCAGCAGATTGCGCATTACCTCGGCATTACGCCGACCTGGGTCGACGGCACCTCGGTCGGCGGCTGCTCGTTCATGCTGCATGTCCGCCACGCCGCCGCCGCGATCGAGGCGGGTCTCTGCAAGACCGTGCTGATCACGCATGCCGAGAGCGGCAAGTCGATGATCGGCAAGCTGCCGCGTTCGACGCCGCCGGACAGTCTCAACGGCCAGTTCGAATCGCCCTACGGCGTGTTCGGGCCGCCGAGCATGTTTCCGATTCCGGTGCTGCGCTACATGAAGACCCACGGCATCACCCATGAGCAGATCGCCATGGTCGCGGTGGTACAGCGCGAATGGGCCGCGAAGAATCCGCGCGCCACCATGAAGGCACCGATCACGGTCGAGGACGTCTTGAACTCGCGGATGATCGCCTATCCGTTCCGGCTGCTGCAGTGCTGCCTCGTCACCGACGGCGGCGGTGCGCTGATCCTGACCTCGGCCGACCGCGCGAAGGACTTTCCGCAAAAGCCGGTCTACATC
>JBOHIT010000285.1:0-8989 GCA_050726155.1 Bradyrhizobium sp. | reverse complement strand
GTTCTCCTGCGTGTTGCGCGACGCCCGTTCCATGGTCAGCCGCGATTTGGCAATGCCGAGGCTTTCGAAGATCGCGCCGGCGAAATCAGCCTCGCGCGCATCGCTCGAAACCAGGTTGGCGCTGCCGCCGGAAAACACGATGCGCGCGTTCGGATAACGGTGCGCCAGCGCCGCCGCCGTGATGATGCGATCGGGCGCACTGCGCACCACCGGCGTGCCGTGCGCGGCCGACAGATCGGCCTCGATCGATGCCCCGAGAATGATGATGCCGTCCGGTGGCGGGCCGTTTCCGGCCTGCCAGGGCGGAAAGCGCTGCTCCAGCGGATAGAGCAAATAGTTTCCGAGCGGCGACAATCCGCAGATCACCAGCAGCAGCACGGACGCCATCACCAGCTTGCGGCCGAGCGATGCAAAGCGCGTCAGCAGCAGGATGGCGCCGACGAAACCGATGCCGATCAGGAAATTCGTCGGCAACAGCAGGAAGCCGAGCGTTTTGGAAAGGACGAAGAACAATTAATGAGCCTCTCTCGAATGCGGGACTCGCACCGAACCTTGCCGTCATACGCGGGCTTGACCCGCGTATCCATCCATCTTCACAAAAGCCTTGTCCGAAAAATGATGGATTGCCGGGTCATAGGCGAGCGGAAGCGACGCCGTCCTGTGGACGGCTATGCCCGGGCAATGTCACAGTGGTAACGAAACGCCAGACAAGAAAGCGTCCCCCATGACCCATCATCACCTGCATTCCAGCCCAAAGACCTGCCACTGGGGCTTTTTCGAAGCGAAATTAAAGCCTGTCATGACCATCGCCAGCGGCGATGAAGTTACGGTCGACACCATCACCGGCGGCCCCGACGTGGTCCCGGACCGCAGCAAGTTTCATGTGCCGCCGGAGTTGGCCGATGTCCACGCCCAGAACGAACGGATGGTCCCCGGCCACATCCTGACCGGCCCGATCGCGGTTGAGGGTGCTGCGCCCGGCGACGTGCTCGAGGTCGACATCCTCGACGTCCAGCTCCGGCAGGACTGGGGCTACAATCTGATCAAACCGCTGTCAGGCACCCTGCCCGACGATTTTCCTGACACGCGGCTGCTCAACATTCCGCTGGACCGCGAACGGATGGTCGGCCGGATGCCGTGGGGGCTCGACCTGCCGCTCAAGCCATTCTTCGGCGTGATGGGCGTGGCGCCGCCGCCGGCCTGGGGCCGCATCACCTCACTGATCCCGCGCGCGATGGGCGGCAATCTGGACAATAAGGAGCTCGGCACCGGCGCCAAGCTCTATCTGCCGGTGTTCGTGCCCGGCGCACTGTTTTCCTGCGGCGACGGCCACGGTGTACAAGGCGACGGTGAAGTCTGCGTCACCGCGATCGAAACCGCGTTGCAGGGCCGCTTCCGCCTGACGCTGCGCAAGGATCTGCGGCTCGAATACCCGCGCGCGGAAACGCCTGACCATTACATGACGATGGCGATGGACCCCGACCTCGATCAATGCGTGGTGCGCGCGCTGCGCGACATGATCGTGCTGCTCGGCGAGAAGCGCAATTTGTCGCGCGAGGACGCCTACACGCTGTGCAGCCTGGCGGCGGATCTGCGGGTGACGCAGACGGTCAATGGCTCCAAGGGCATCCATTGCATGATCGCAAAGAGCGTCGTGCACGGCTGATCCTTCACGCGCCGTCATTGCGCATGGCCGCCCGCCGATACCGGGCGGCGGACCCGCCGCGCCGCCGGATCAGTTGTCGAGCTCAAATCCGGATTGCTTGACGACCGGGGCCCAGCGCGCCGTCTCTTCGCGAATGCGAGCCGCGAGTTGCGCGGAATCGAGTGTGTAGCTGTCAAATCCCATTTGCTCGAGGAATTCGGTGACTGGCTTCGATTTGGCGGCCGCTGTCACGGCTTGCTGCAACTGATCGATGATCGGTTGCGGCGTCTTGGCGGGAGCGAACAGCCCGTACCAGTCGACCCCGGTAACCCGGTCAAAGCCGAGTTCCGCGAATGTCGGCACGCCAGGCATGAATCGCGATCGCTGGGCGCTCGTCACCGCGAGCGCGCGCAGCTTGCCGGATTCCACGTACTGTCTGACGTCGCCGGTGACCGCCATCGAGGTCGGCACCGTTCCCGACAGCAGGTCCGGAACGATCGCCGCCATGCCGCGATAGGGAACGTGGGTCATTTCAATTCCGGCCTGCTGGCCAAAGACCCAGCCCTGGAAATGCATGATCGATCCAGCTGCGGGCGTCGCGTAGAACGTCTTGTTGGTTTTCGCCCAGCCAACAAAATCCTGCAAACTCTTGACCTGCTCAGGAACCGCCGGCCCGACCACAAAGGTTTGCGCATTCGAGCAGACAGGCGTGATCGGGATCAGATCGGCGACCGGGTCGTAGCTCAGCTTCTTGTAGACGTGCGGAAAGATCACAATCGGCGAGGATGGCGACAACACGATGGTGGTGCCATCGGGGTTGGCGATCCTGGTGGCGTCGATGGCGATGCGGCCGCCCGCGCCGGTCCGTCCCTCGACAATGACCGAGTCGGCAAAATTCCCGCCAAGCTGATCGGCAACACGGCGCGCAATCACGTCGAGCGTGCCGCCGGCCGCGAACCCGACCACGATTCGGGCAAGCGCCGGTCGAGCCACCGCGGAATCCATCCAGAGTGCCGCGGAGGCAGCAACGCCTTGCAGAAGGTGACGACGCGTCAGGGACATGGTTATTCCTCCACCCAATCTCAGGTGCGGGGTTGCGGCAAATAGGCGACAGCCTTGATTTCGATCAGTAGATGCGGGTGCGGGAGCTGGTGCACGGCGACAGTGGTCCGCGCAGGCCCGTCGGAGCCGAAGAATTCGCCATAAACGTCATTGTATCCGCCAAAGTCGTTCATGTTGACGAGGAACGTGCTGACCTCCACGACGTCGGAAAGTCCGCCGCCGACCTCGCCCAATATCCTGGCTATGTTCTCGATCACCGCGCGGGTCTGCGCGCGAATGTCGACCGTCAGCGTTCCCATGGCATCCGCGCGTGCGCCGGCGATGCTGTTGTCGGATCGCCGCGCGCTCGTTCCAGAAACGAATACAAGACCGCCGGCGCGCTTGAGGTGCGGGTACCGCCCGCGTGGCGTCGCCATACCCTGCACGACAACCGCCCGATGGTCGGCCGTCATGATGTCCTCGCTTCGCCGCGTGCCCAGCCGCGCCGTCTCTTTAATTGGTACGTATACGTCATTTTGCAAAAGCTAACGGTCGACCTGCGCACTGTCAAGAAACCAGCGGTCGCGCCGGCTGCTGCCCCGGCCCGCCAAAGCGATGCGTTCGTACCCGCTCGACGACAAAGGCCGCTCCCACCTTGTTGGGCTATTTACGCGGTGCTAGAGCGTAGCGGGACATGCCCATTCTGGAATCGGATGTGATCGCTGCAAGATCGACAAGCCGCGCTGAACCGGCATGACCAGCACGCGCACCAGGCGCCGGAGCAGCACGTCCGGCTCATCGCGTAAACGGACGCCAGGCAAACGCCGCGCAACGGCCTCGCCTTCCCGCGACGCCGCGTCGGGGCTGACCCCCCAGGTACGGTCCGTGCTCGATCGCTTTCGGCTGGAAGATGTCGTGTCGCATTTGTTGCGCCGGGCCCATTTTGCGGCCGAGGAACGGTTTGCACGCGAGTTTGCCGATGAACAGATCACACCACGTCAAAAGGCGACGTTGATTGCCGTTTATCAGCGCCCTGGCCTCAGCCAGAACATGCTTGCCGAGCACCTGTTCATGGATCGTAATACGGTCGCTGAAATGGTGACACGCCTCGTGGCGCGGCACCTGCTCGAGCGGCGGCCGTCGGCGGGAGATCGACGCGCGCATGAGCTGTTTCTCGCGCCCGAAGGTGCTGCGATGCTCAACCGCGTCATCCCCAGGGATGCATCGATCGAGCGAGCCATCCTGCTGGGGTTGTCCAAGGCAGACGAAAAACGTTTCATGAAATATCTGCGGCTGATCGTGCAGACGCCGCAATCGTGATCGCCGCCAGTACCGTGGACGGCCGAGACGCCACGCAACGAGTTCTGGTTGGGCCGGTGCCAAACCCTATCTGCCGGCGTTCGTGCCAGGCACGCTGTTTTCCTGCGGCGACGGCCGCGGCGTGCAGGGTGACGGCGAAGTCCGCGTCACCGCGGTCGAGACGGCGTGACAGGGCCGCTTCCGCCTGACGCTGCGCAAGGATCGTCCAGGGGCGCAGGCATTGGGCTACCTCGATCCTGGGGCCTGCTTCGCAGCATCCAAATCAAGAAGTGAACAGAATTCTCAAAAGCCTGGATTGACCGGGGGACGCGGACACGACATTTTGGGGACATTGATTTCAAACGTATTTTTTGCCCGACCGCAGATGTTCAACATGGACAATAGTGACGAATACTGGCGCCGAGCCCTCGCCGCGCACAGCCACGCGCGGCTGGCGACAAACGAAGCGGACAGGGCCGCCTGGCTACGTATCGCTGAAAGCTATGCGACCCTCTTCCGGCAGGTCCAAAGTGAAGAGATCGTCGCCACGGGCATCGTTGACGTCGAGCCGAACGAACTCGCTTCAATGAACTAAAACAGAGGGCTCGCCTGGCCGCGCCCGCCGTCACAGCGGCGAAAGCAGTTCCAGCCTGGAATGAATCATGACGCTGGTCTTCCCAACCAGCGCCGCTCCCTGCACTTCCGCGCTATCGGCGGTATAGGTGCCGCTGAAGCCAGTGGTGACTTCGCGCCCGCCAAACCGCGGCAGCACGCCAACCGATTTGGTGTGCTGGTTGGTGGTCAGTTCGCCGCGCCATTTGCCGTGATCGGCGGTGTAGGATCCCGTATAGTAGAAGTTGGAATCGCCGCCGGCGATCCTGCCATCCAGCAGCATGATGACACCGCTGGCATGAGCATGCCCGCCCTCCATCATTTCGGTCACGATCGAGTAGAGACCGTTGGTCATCGTCATCGCGCGTCGCCCATTGCCGGACCAGCATCGTCCGTGCGAGCGCCCTGATGCAATTGGGAAATGCGCTGACAACTGGATCGTTTTGCCGCGGCCGGCCTGGCGCCGCCGGCGCCGGTCGCATCGTCACGCAGCGCGCCCCGACAGCACGCCCGATGGGGATGCCTATTTTTCGATGCCTTTACAGAGAGATAGGCCGCGACCTGCGAGACCATTTGACTTATCCCCATGAAACTTAATAGAGTCTAAATAGATACTTTTCAGTACAGAGATTAAAAGTTAGCGTTCTTGCATGGCTACAGAAAAAGCCGAAACCGACCGTGTTCCCGTTACGTTGGCGCTCTCGACCATCAGCTATCTCGAAAGACTGGTGAGACAGGGCACCCACGGCACCAGCGTTCCCGGCGTTGCGAAGACCCTGATCGAGGAAGGCATTCGGCTCGCCATCAAGGACGGGCTGCTTGCGATCCGCGACAATGGCAGGCCTTCCTGAAGGGCACGCCGTCGGAAAATTCGCAGACGGGAAGCAGGAGCGCGGCGGTTCCTCAGAATTTGGAACCGCAGCATGTTCGCCAATATTCCGACCTGGACCACCGAGCGCGTCGAACTCCTCAAGCAACATTTCGAAGCCGGCCTCTCCTGCCGCGAGATCGCGGCCCAGATCGGCGTCAGCCGCAACGCCGTGATCGGCAAGCTGACGCGGCTTGGCTTGACGCGCGGCCCGACCAACATCGAACAGCATCTGCAGGCAACCACGAAGGCGCGCGCCAAGTCCGTTCCCCGTGCGCAATACCGGATGCTGCAAGCGGTCTACGCGACTGGCCAACCGGCGATCGATGCGCCGATCACCAGCGAGCGGCCCTGTTCGCTGCTCGAACTCAGCCACGAACACTGCCGCTGGCCGATCAGCACGCCCGGCGAGGATGGGTTTTGCTTTTGCGGCAACACCCCGCTCAAGGGTTTGCCCTATTGCGCCGGGCATACCCGCCTCGCCTACAAGCCCGGCTCGCGCCAGCGCGTGGCACGGGCCTGATTGCTTGATGCGATCTGCCCAGGCTCGGTGGCTGCCTGGATGGCCGCCATCTTGGCGCCCGGTTCCTCTCCGACGATGACCAAAGCTCAGTCCTGTCGCCGCGTGTTGGTCCCGCGCGCAAGAGGAGAATCCCGTCATGTCGAGACTGGCAATCGCGTTTGTGTTGGCACTGGCCGCGACCGCAACCAATGCGAAAGATACCAAGTCTGAACAATCGCCCACGCCGGCCGCTGCCGGCGCGAACGAAGCACGGCCGTTCCTGTTTGATGGGCGAATGCAAGGTGATGGCGTCCGGCAGCGAGCGCCCGCCGACGATCGTCACCCCAACGCCGGCGCCATCGTCATGCCACCGAAAGCAAGCGAGCCCGGGCGCGAACGATAAGTCCGCGCGCCGGTTGAGTACGCTGCCTAGACTAGGCCAGCTTCCACCCAACCTCGTCCCGATAGCTCTGGTAGAACTCCGGCGTGTAGGCCTCCTCCGGCGTCTTGCGTACGCGGGCGTCGAGCTTGTGGGCGTCGTCACCGACCAGGATGCGCCACTGATCGGCCTTGACGCCGTCGAGGATGATCTTTGCCGCGGCGGCCGCCGTGGTCGGCGCCTCATCGCGAAATGACCGCGCGCGGTCGAGCGCGATGTTCTGGATGTCCTCGTCCGACATCGTAGCTGTATCGACGCCCATGCCCTTCATCCGCACGCGGGCGACGCCGACCTCGACGTCGGTCAGCCGCTCGGACTCGCTGCCGCTCTGGATCTTGCGCGAGTTGGCCACGATCGAGGTCCCGATATGGCCGGGCATCACCACCGAGCATTTGATATGCGGCGCGTTGAGCTTGAGGTCCGTCATCAGCGCTTCGGTAAACCCCTTCACCGCGAATTTGGCGGCACAGTAGGCGGTATGGGAGACGCCGGGGCCGACCGACGCCCAGAAGCCGTTGACGCTCGACGTATTGATGATGTGGCCCTCGTCGGCCTTCATCAGCAACGGCAGGAAGGTGAGGACGCCGAAATAGACGCCGCCCCAGGAGATGTTGAAGGTGCGCTCCCATTGCGCACGCGAATTGGTGAACAGGCTACCACCGCCGCCGATGCCGGCATTGTTGAACAGCAGATGGATCTTGTCGGTCGCCTGCTGCTCCATCAGTTCGTCGCGAAAACGCTGGAGCTGGCCCTCGATCGAGACGTCGGCGATGTGCGTGGTGACGCGCAGGCCCTGCGGCAGCCCCGGTGCCTCGCACAATTGCTTGGTCTCGGCCATCGCTTCAGCGGAGACGTCGCACATCGCGACGTTGCAGCCCTCGGCAACCAGCTGGCGCGCCAGTTCGCGGCCCATGCCCGTGCCGCCTCCGGTGACCACGGCAAACTTCCCGGCAAAATCCTTCATGGAGATGTTGATCCTTTTTTCTTTCACGACCGACGAAAACATAGTCGTCATGGCCGGGCGTAGCCGTCAAGGACGGCGTCGCTTCCGCTCGCCTATCCCCGGCCATCCACGTCTACTTACCCAACCGAACCAAAGACGTGGATGCCCGGGACAAGCCCGGGCATGACGGTCGATTGAGCACCTTAGCTACTCCGCCGCTTCCACGCGCTGGCCGGACGCTGCCCCCAACCCATCGAGCGCTTTCTTGATCGCCGCCTGCTGCGCCGGTGAAGCTTCCGGCATCGGCGCCCGCGAAAACGTCTTCGGCAATCCCTGCAGCGACTGCGCATAGCGCGTGCAGGCCGGCAGGTTGTCGGAAACGATTGCGTTCCACAGCGTGAGCAGTTTCTTGTGCAGATCGAGCGCGCGCGCGTGATTGCCGGCCTTGACCGCGTCCCAGAGTTCGACGGAGGCATGGGGTGCTGCCGAGAGGATCGCGGCGATCGAGCCATGGGCGCCGAGCGCATAGGACGGATACATCAGTGCGTCGACCGCGCTGTAGATCAACTTGTCCGGCGCCATCATCATGAGATCGGCGAACAGCTTCAGATCTCCGGCGCTCTGCTTGACGCCGACCACCAGCGGCACCTCGTTCATGATCCGCGTCAACAGCGCCGGCGACAGATACGACCACGGCACCACATTGTAGATGATGATGGGCATGCCGGTCTCGTCGGCCATGCGGCGGAAATGATCGACCATCGCCTGGTCGTCCGGCTTGAACAGATAATGCACTGGCGTCACCTGCAGCGCCGCCACGTCCATGTCGCGCACCAGCCTGCCGCGCCGGATTGCGTCGCGGGTGGAGTCGACGATGATGCCGGCAATCACCGGCGCGCGGCCCTTCGCGGCCTCCACCGTCGCGGCCATCAGGTCGCGATATTCCTCGTGGTCGAGCGTGTGCCCCTCGCCGGTCGAGCCGCCCGCCGCCATGCCGTGGCTGCCGGCGCCGATCAGCCAGTCGACTTGGGGGGCGACCTGCTTGAAATCAATCTCGCCGTCCTTACGGAACGGCGTTGTCATCGGCGGTATCACGCCGGTCGGGCGTATTTTCATGATCGACCCCTTAGCGTTCCGTTCCCAATATCCGATCCCGCTCTCTGGCGGTCATTATCGATCGGTGGGTTCAGCCTATCGGTTGCCGGCGGCACGATCCAGTTCCGACATTGGGGGGGCTGGTTCCTCAGGGCGTCATAACGCGCATGCGCGATTCACGTCCCGACGAAACCTGAAACCGCGTTTTGTTCACGGAGAACGAACAGAGTCCGGGTTTTTACGGTCAGACAAACGTAAACAATTGGAAAACAAAAAGGCCACGCGGGCGTTACACCGCATGGCCTTTAGCGAGACTGTCCCCCCAAGGCCCTCCAGAGATTCCGTCTCGGGCGTATAGTGTGTGGACGGCGCGAGCTGTCCAGTCCGCTTGGGAATTACCCACAGTTCAGAGTTGGATCGTCGACCGTCAGTTCTTCTCTTCTTCGAACGTCACGGCAACGGCACCGGTGGCCGAGAGGCGCACCTTGTTGTCTTCGACGCCCGCGACCAGCCCGCGGTCGATATAGTGGTGGTGTCCCTTATGC
>JBOHIT010000284.1:0-13374 GCA_050726155.1 Bradyrhizobium sp. | reverse complement strand
CGCCAGGCGTGGTCGCGCGGCTTCGTTGCGGAAGCAATCGACAAATTCTGTCGCACCCAGGAAGTGATGGATGTCAGCGGCTCGCCGCATCGCGGCGTGCTCCGCGCCGACGACATGGCGCGGTGGCAGCCGACCGTCGAGGCGCCGCTCAATTATGATTACGGCCGCTACACCGTGTGCAAGCCGGGAGTCTGGAGCCAGGGCCCGGTGATGCTGCAGCAGCTCGCGCTGCTGAAAGGTTTTGAGCTCGACGGGCTTGATCCCGCCGGTCCCGAATTCATCCATCTGCAGACCGAGGCCGCCAAACTCGCTTTCGCCGACCGCGAGAAATTCTACGGCGATCCAAAGTTCACCGACATCCCGATCGCGACCTTG
Source organism: Bradyrhizobium sp. (assembly GCA_050726155.1). GTDB lineage: Bacteria > Pseudomonadota > Alphaproteobacteria > Rhizobiales > Xanthobacteraceae > Bradyrhizobium. The sequence continues at coordinate 12,999 of JBOHIT010000284.1, read as the reverse complement.
CTGTCGGACGCTTACAACGACGAACGCCGCAAGCTGATCTCAAAGGACAAGGCCTCGCTCGACTTCCTGCCCGGCTCGGTCGAGGGTTTTGGCTCGGTCGTGAACATGCGCCGCGCCGAGGGCCATCGCGAGGCGGTCGGCGCCATGGGCGCGGGCGAGCCGACCGTCGGCCGGTTCGGCGAAGTGCGCGGCGACACCGTGCATTTCGACATCATCGACAAGGCCGGCAACATGGTTTCGGCGACGCCGTCCGGCGGTTGGCTGCAATCTTCGCCGGTCATTCCCGAACTCGGCTTCTGCCTCGGCAGCCGTGCCCAGATGTTCTGGCTCGAGGAAGATCATCCCGCGGCCCTGGCGCCGGGCAAGCGCCCGCGCACCACGCTCTCTCCAACTATGTGCCACCGCGACGGCGAGCCGTACATGGCGTGGGGCTCGCCCGGTGGCGACCAGCAGGATCAATGGACCACGCAATTTTTCCTGCGGCACGTCCACGCCAATATGAACCTGCAGGAAGCGATCGACGCGCCCGCCTGGCATTCCGAACATTTCCCGATTTCGTTCTGGCCGCGCACCGCGCGACCGGGCGTGCTGGTGGTCGAAAACCGCGTACCGAAGGCAACGGTCGATACCTTGAAGAGCCGCGGCCATGTCGTCGAGATCGGTCCCGACTGGTCGGAAGGCCGCCTCACCGCCGCCTCCAAGCTTGGCCGCCGCCGTCGCGCCGCCGCCAATCCAAGGGGCATGCAAGGCTACGCGGCCGGACGTTAAGGGTTGAGAGATGACCTGGTCGATCATCGCCCGCGATCCCGCCACCGGCCAGTTCGGCATCGCGGTCGCGACCAAGTTCTTCGCGGTCGGCGCGCGCGTACCGCATATCGTCGCCAGCGTCGGCGGAATCGCGACGCAGGCTTTGGTCAATCCCTATTACGGCATCGACGGCGTTCAATTGCTGCGCGAGGGACGCGAACCCGGCGATATCGTCAAAATGCTGTTGGCGACCGATGACGGCCGCGAAAGCCGCCAACTGCACATCATGGACGCCAAGGGCCGCATCGCCGCGCATACCGGCCGCGAATGCGTCGACTGGTGCGGACATATCCAGGGCGACGGCTTCTCGATCGCCGGCAACATGCTGGCCGGCGCCGCCGTGCTCGATGACACCGCAACGGCCTATGTCGCCCATGCGGGCCTGTCGTTTCCCCGGCGGCTGATCGCGGCGATGCATGCTGGCGAAGCCGCGGGCGGCGACAAGCGCGGTAAACAATCGGCGGCACTGCTGATCCATGGCGACGAGGAATGGTCGGAACTCAATTTGCGCGTTGACGACCATACCGATCCGCTGCGTGAGCTTGCGCGGCTGGAAGAAGTGAGCCGCGAACGCTGGGTGCATTTCCGGCAAATCATGCCGACGCGCCAAAACCCGGTCGGGATCACCGATCGCGCCATCATCGAGGCGAAGATCGAGGCCAGCATCAAAGCGGCGACCGCGGGCAAGGCATGACCGCGAGCCCGCTGATCGAGATCGAGGGCCTGCGGGTCGTTTTCCATGGCGACGACGGCCGTTCGACGCGTGCGGTCGATTCCGTCGATCTCAGCGTCGCCAACGGCGCGACGCTGGGACTGGTCGGCGAATCCGGCTGCGGCAAGAGCGTGACGTCGCTCGCCATCATGGGGCTGCTGTCGAAACGTCAGGCGGAAGTTTCCGGCTCGATCCGATTCGACGGTTTTGACCTGCTCGATGTGCCCGATGAAACGCTGCGCGACCTGCGCGGCAATCGTCTGGCGATGATCTTCCAGGAGCCGATGACCTCGCTCAATCCGAGCTTTACGATCGGCGACCAGATCATCGAAACCATCCTGCGCCATCGCGGCGGATCGAAGCGCCAGGCCCGCGAGCGCGCGATCGAGCTGCTGCGCCGCGTCCACATCCCCTCGCCCGACAAGCGCATCGACGAATATCCGCACAAGCTCTCCGGCGGCATGCGCCAGCGCGTCATGATCGCAATGGCGCTGGCTTGCGATCCGCAACTCCTGATCGCGGACGAGCCGACCACGGCCCTTGACGTCACGCTGCAGGCCCAGATCCTCGATCTGATGCGCGAGCTCAAGGCCGCCAGTGGCGCCGCGATCATCCTGATCACGCACGATCTTGGCGTCGTCGCCGAAGTCTGCGATGAAGTCGCCGTGATGTATGCCGGCGAGATCGTCGAGCGCGCGCCGGTCGACGAGTTGTTCGCCAATCCGCAGCATCCCTACACCGTCGGTCTGCTCGGCTCGATCCCGCGGCTCGACCGCCGCGCCTCGCATCTGGCGACGATCGAGGGAATGGTGCCGAACATGGCCAACCCGCCGCCCGGTTGCCGGTTTGCGCCGCGCTGTCCGTTTGTCGGTGACATCTGCATTGCCGCGCCGCCGCCGCTGGCGATCCTCAGTCCCGGCCACGCCTCGCGCTGCATCAAGGCCCCGCTGGAGCGGCTGGTATCATGACCGCGCTACTCTCAACTTTCGTGCCCCGGGCGCGGCGCAACACACAGTGTTGCACCGCTGAACCGGGGCCCATCCATCCGCAAGCTGGGTCGCGGTTCTGCAGCGCACCGTTGCACGCTGCGCAGCGCCCGGGACACGAAACCCGGTTGCGCGAGGCAGGTCGATGACCGCGCTGCTCGAAGTCGAAGGACTTGTAAAACATTTCGTCGCGGCACGTTCGGTGTTTGGCCGCGCCACCGCCTACGTCAAAGCCGTCGACGGTGTCAGCTTTTCCGTCGAAGCCGGCAAGACGCTGGCGCTGGTTGGCGAATCCGGCTGCGGAAAGTCGACCGTAAGCCGGCTGGTGCTGCGGCTGATCGAACCCGATGCCGGCGCCGTTCGCTTTGAAGGCCGCGATTTGCTGGCGCTGGACGCCAACGAACTGCGCAACTTCCGCCGCGACGCGCAGATCATCTTCCAGGACCCCTACGCCTCGCTCAATCCGCGCATGACCGTGAGCCAGATCCTGACCGAGCCGCTGGCGTTGCACGATCTGGTGCCCGCACCGCGCCGCCGCGAACGGGTCGAGGAATTGCTGCGGCTGGTCGGCCTGGAGCCGCGGTTTGCGCGCCGCTACCCGCACGAATTTTCCGGCGGCCAGCGCCAGCGCATCGCGATTGCGCGGGCACTCGCCGTGGAACCGAAACTGATCATCTGCGACGAGCCGGTGTCCGCGCTCGACGTCTCGATCCGCTCGCAAATCCTGAACCTGCTGCGCGACCTGCAGAACCGGCTCGGCCTCGCCTACATCTTCGTTTCGCACGATCTGGCTGTCGTCAAGCACATCGCCGACCGTGTCGCGGTGATGAATCTCGGCGTCATCGTCGAGACCGCCGACGCGCAGGCGCTGTTCGCGGCCCCGCGGCATCCCTACAGCCGGGCGTTGCTGTCGGCCATTCCGGTACCCAAGCCGCAGGCGAAACGCAGCCGCATCGTGCTGCAGGGCGAGATGCCGAGCGCGCTCGATCCGCCGTCCGGCTGCCGCTTCCACACCCGCTGTCCCTACGTGGTCGAGCGCTGCCGCGCCGAAGTGCCGCAGCTCATCGCCGACAGCACCGGGCACGCTACCGCCTGCCACCGCATGGCGGAACTGCCTGCGCCCGACAGCATCGTTCCCAGCGACGGCGGCTTTTCGCCGACGCTGGAAAAATTGGTCGCGGCCTTCAGCGCCCGGGCGGAAGGTGCGGGCCGCACCGGGGTTGATATAGTCGGGACGCGACCGGCAGCAGTGTAATCAAGAGGATGGGTGCGATGAAAATCTTGCGTTTGGCGGTGACCGCGGCGGCGCTTCTGCTGTCGTTCGAGGCGAGCGTTCAGGCCCAGACCACGCTGCGCATTGGGCTTGCGGAGGATCCGGACATTCTCGATCCGACGCTCGGGCGCACCTATGTCGGCCGCATCGTGTTCGCGTCATTCTGCGACAAGCTGTTCGACATCGACGAAAAGATCAACATCGTGCCGCAGCTTGCGCTGTCGCATGAGACCTCGGCCGACGGCAAGGAAGTCACGATCAAGCTGCGGCCAGGCGTGAAATTCCATGACGGCGAACCGCTGGACGCTGAAGCTGCGAAATTCTCGCTGGATCGTCACGTCACGATGCCGACCTCGTTCCGCAAGCCGGAACTTGCCCAGCTCGACCATGTCGATGTCGTCGATCCCCTTACCATCAAGCTGGTCTTGAAGACGCCGTTCTCGCCGCTGATCGCCCAGCTCACCGACCGCGCCGGCATGATGGTATCGCCGAAGGCCGCGAAAGCCGAAGGCGACAAGTTCGGATTGAAGCCGGTCTGCGCCGGTCCCTACAAATTCGTCGAGCGGGTGCAGCAGGACCGCATCGTGTTTGAAAAGTTCGCCGACTACTGGGACAAGGACAAGATCAAGATCGACCGCATCGTCTATCTGCCGCTGGTGGATGCGACCGTGCGTCTCGCCAATCTTAAATCCGGCGGTCTCGATCTGATCGAACGCCTGCTCGCCACCGATATCAAGGCGGTGCAGAGCGACCCGAAACTGAAATTATCCAGCGCCATCGAGCTCGGCTATCAGGGCGTGACGCTGAACGTCGGCAAGGACAAGACCAAGGGGCCGCTGAGCCAATCCGCAAAAGTCCGCCAGGCGCTTGATCTGTCGATCGACCGCGAGGCCATCAACCAGGTGGTGTTCAACGGCGAGTTCAAGCCCGGCAACCAATGGGTCAATCCCGACCATCCTTATTACCAGAAGGCCTTTCCGGTCCGCGGCCGCGACGTCGCCAAGGCCAAGGTGCTGCTGAAGGAAGCCGGCGTCACCGGCCCCATCAGCGTCGATTTCATGGTGCCGAAAGGCGCGGAAACCGAAGCCGTGGCACAAGTGATCCAGTCGATGGCCTCCGAAGCCGGCTTCGAGATGAAGATCAGGGTCACGGAATTTGCGACCTCGCTGAAGCTGGCCGAATCCGGCGAATACCAGGCCTACATGCTGGCGTGGAGCGGACGGATCGATCCCGACGGCAATTCCTACGTGTTCCTGAAATCCAACGCGCCGCAGAACTACAGTGCCTGGTCCAGTCCGGAGGCCGACAAGGCGCTCGACGACGGCCGTCTCGTCACCGATCAGGCGCAGCGCAAGGCGATCTATGAGAAGCTGACCAAACTCGCACTGGAGGAAGATCCGCTGCTCTACATCTATCACCGCAGGATCCTGATCGCGCATACCAACAAGCTCGAAGGCTACAAGCAGATGCCGGACGGGCTGGTGCGCGTGACCGGGTTGACGCTGAAGTGAGGATGCTCGACCCGCCTCGGCTTGCCACGCGTCAACGCATGCGTGCGCCATGCTGAACTTCCTTGGCCAGCGCATCCTGCAACTGATCCCGACATTGTTCTTCGTGTCGGTCCTGATCTTCTCGCTGCAGCATCTGTTGCCGGGCGATCCGGCGCTGGTGATGGCCGGCGAGGAGCGCGATCCCGACGTGATCGCGCAGATCCGCGCGCAGTATCGCCTCGATCAGCCGATCCCGGTCCAGTATGTCTACTGGGTCAAGGGCGTGCTGTCGGGCGATTTCGGCGAATCCCTGCGCATCAAGGTGCCGGTGCTCAGCCTGATCGCGCAGAAACTGCCCGTGACGATCCAGCTGGGTTCGATGGCGATCGTGATCGCGTTCCTGATCGGCATTCCCGCAGGCATCGTCTCGGCGGTGAAGAAGGGCACGGCGTGGGACTACGGCGCCAATCTGTTCGCGCTGTGGGGCATCTCGACGCCGAACTTCTGGCTCGGCATCATGCTGATCTTCCTGTTCTCGATCGAGCTCGGCTGGCTCCCGGCCTCCGGCTATGTGCCGCTGTCCGAAAACTGGCGCGCCAGCCTTGCCTCCACCATCATGCCCGCCTTCGTGCTCGGCAATGCCATCGCCGCGATCCTGATGCGGCATACCCGCAGCGCCATGCTCCAGGTGCTGGAGAGCGATTATGTCCGCACCGCCCGCGCCAAGGGCCTTTCCGAACGCTCGGTGATCCTCAAGCACGCCATGCGCAATGCGCTGACCCCGGTGATTACGTTAGGCGCGCTCGAACTTGGCACGCTGTTATCGGGCGCGGTGCTGACCGAGCAGATTTTCTCGATCCCGGGTTTCGGCAAACTGATCGTCGATGCAGTGTTCAATCGTGATTACGCGGTCGTGCAGGGCGTCGTGCTGACGACGGCGACGATCTACATCACGCTGAATCTGATCGCCGATATCGCCTACATCCTCGTCAACCCGCGGCTGAGGGCGTAACGCATGACCGACGCCACCCTCGGCACCATCCCGGTCGTCATCTCCGAAGAGCTGGAGAGCCCGACCCGGCGCGCGCTGCGGCGGCTGTTCAAGCGCAAGGGCGCGGTCGTCGGCCTGGTTGTGATCGCGCTGTTCCTGCTGCTCGCTTTGTTTGCGCCGCTGATCGTGCCGTATGACCCGATCGCGACCAGCTGGTCGCTGGTGCGCAAGCCGCCGACGCTGCAGCACTGGTTCGGCACCGACGATCTCGGCCGCGACATCCTCGCCCGTGTCGTCTATGGCGCGCGGGCCTCATTGATGGCCGGCGCGATCTCTGTCGGGATTGCGCTTGGCATCGGCGTGCCGCTCGGCCTTTTGTCGGGCTATCGCGGCGGCTTCATCGACGCCCTGGTCAGCCGCATCACGGATGCGATGCTGGCCTGCCCGTTCCTGATCCTCGCCATTGCGCTGGCGGCGTTCCTCGGCCCGAGCCTCGGCAACGCCATGATCGCGATCGGCATCTCGGCGACGCCGATCTTTGTGCGGTTGACCCGCGGCCAGGTGATGAGCGTCAAGGTCGAGGATTATGTCGAGGCCGCGCGCGCGATGGGCAACCCGCGCTGGCGCATCGCGCTGTTCCATATCCTGCCGAACATCATGCCGGCGCTTCTGGTACAGGCGACGCTGTCGATTGCCGCCGCCATCATCGCCGAAGCCGCACTGTCGTTCCTGGGATTGGGCCAGCAGCCGCCCGCGCCGTCCTGGGGCAGCATGCTCAACGCCGCGCAGCGTTTTCTCACCAACGCGCCCTGGATGGCGATCTGGCCGGGACTTGCGATCTTCCTCGTCGTGCTGTCGTTCAACCTGGTCGGCGACGGCCTGCGCGACGCGCTCGATCCGCGCGAGCGGTAGATCCATCGACCGTCATTGCGAGCCAACGGGTCGCGCGAATGCGCGCCCGATGACAGGCTCCGCGAAGCAATCCATTGTGCCGCACAAAACGTGTGGCATTGCTTCGTCGCTTCGCTCCTCGCAATGACGAGGAATACTGCTGGTTTGCTAAATCACGATCTCCCGCAGCACCCTGCGGCAATCCATCTCGTATTCGAGGTCGATCACGGGAGGCCGGGCGAAATGCCAGGTCAGGCCGGATCGCGCCGCGCCGTGGCGAACCAGTTCTTCGGCCAGGAAGGGGTGGAAATCGTGCACGGTGTAGGTCTGCGCCGCCGTCGCATCCTTCCAGCCGAAGCCGAATTCGCCCATGCGCTTTTCCATGGTGGCGACCACATGGCGGATCTTCTCCTTCATGCCGTCGGGACTGAGGTCGCGGTAGCGCACGGTGCGCTCGGCATAGGTGGCGCCGCCTTCGAGCGATTCACCGCTGCCGGCGATCACAAAACTCGGCGTCGAACTCTGACTCGGACGCGTGAACGAGAAGGCGTAAAATGACGGCTCGGCGGGCGGGTCGATCTCGGGACAGACGTTGCTGCGCGCCACCGGATTGGTGGTGCCGTCATAGATCCCCCACTCGCTGAGCGTCTTGACGTAATGCAGGTTGAAATTCCGGAACCCTTCATCGGTGAACGCGGCTGGCGAACGCAGCTCGCAGGCGCAGAACGAGGTCAGCGGCCGGCCTGCGGCCTGGATGTATTTAGCGATCTGCGCAAAACCTTCAGCCAGCGCGACCGGTTTGTCGAAGCGCACCCGCTCGACCTCGAACCCTGGATTGGCCGCAGCCCCCGCCGAATACTGAAACACCGCCGGGATGAAACGATAGTTGCCGGCCGCAAAGTCGCTCGTCATGTTTTCTCTCCGTTTCTTGTTATTCCAGCTGCATGCGGACGCCCTTGGCGCCGTTGAGCAACCGCTTCAGGTGAAAGCCCGCCAGCGCATCGTCGGCATGCGCCCCGACCAGTGCCGCAAAGGCCGGCATCGCCGCCGCATCGCCCGCCTCCAGCTTTGCGAAGGCTTCGGAATATTGCGACGTCGCGGGTCCGGCGAACGCGGCCGCCGTCAGCGGCTCATAGGCGCGCAGCGGTTCGCTGCGTCCGCGCAGCACGATATCGCCGACCGGCCGCCCCTGGAAATTCCCGGCGCCGTCGGCGACGGCGGCGCTGACGCAAATCCGCGTGCCGAGGGGTTTGTTGGCGGCTTCCAGCCGCGCCGCCGTGTTGATGGTGTCGCCATAGGCGGTGTAGTCGAAAAACTTGCTGCCGCCGAAATTGCCGACCAGCGCCGGGCCGGCATGCACGCCGACGCGCGTGGCCCCGAAATTCACGCCCTTCTCCTTCCAGCGCAGACGAAATTCCTGCGCCCAGATATCGAGATCATGCGCGCAGGCCACAGCGCGTTTGGCGTAGTCGGGCTGTTCCCCGGGGGCGTTGAACAGCACCTGGATCGCATCGCCGATGATCTTGGCGACCGTGCCCTCGTGGGCGAACACAACATCGGTCATGCCGCCGACATATTCGCCGAGCAACGCGCCCAGCACGTCGGGGGCAGCGGTCTCCACCAGCGAGGTGAATCCGGTGATGTCGGTGAAGATCACCGCGACCTCGCGCCAATGCACCTCCATCCCGTCGCTGTCACCAATGGCCGCAAGGCGGCTTGCGATCTGCGGCGAAAAATAGCGCGACAGCGAGGCATGGGCGCGCTCGGCCTCGGCCTGACGGCGGCGCGCCTCGCGCATCATCTCGATATGGCGGATGGTCTTGTCAATCGTCAATTCGAGATCGCCGAAATCGATCGGTTTGGTAAGGAAATCGAACGCGCCGCGGTTCATCGCGGTGCGGATGTTGCTCATGTCGCCATAGGCGGACACGATGATGGTGGATTTCTTGTCGTCGGCTTCCTGCAGCTTCGCCAGCAGCGACAGCCCGTCCATGCGCGGCATGTTGATGTCGGATACCACCATGTCGACATGCGGGTTCCGCTCGATCGAGGCCAGCGCCTCGAGCCCGTCATGAGCGAACACGAACGTCACCGTCCCCTCGCGGATCTGGCGGCGGAATTTCTGCAGCACCAGCGCCTCGAGATCGGGCTCGTCGTCGACGACGAGGATGGTGGCGGTCATGCGGCCTGCCCGAGCCTGGTGTCGATCTCGTGGCGCAGCTGCGCGAAGTCGATCGGCTTGGTCAGCAGGCCGACCGCGCCGCGCTCGATCGCCTTGCGCCGCGTTTCGGCATCGCCATAGGCGGTGATCATGATCACGGGAACGTCGGGCCGCTCGGCGCGCACCCTCGGCAGCATTTCGAGCCCGCTCATGCCGGGCATGTTGATGTCGGACAGGATCAGGATCAGTGACGGATCCCTGATCTCCGCGGCCCGAAGCAGCGCGTCAGGCGCCGACGGCGAAAATTCCATCATGAAGCGGCCGGATTTCAGGTCGCGCCGGAATTGCTGGCGGAACAGGGCTTCGACATCGGGCTCGTCATCGACCACGAGTATGTAAACGCTCAATTTTAGCCTCCAGTATTTTTGGGCACGATCTTATCCGAAAACCGGGATCATGCCTTCGCGGCCCCTGCACGCGGCAGCGTAATAATGAATTCGGTGAATACGCCCGGCTCCGTCTGTACGTCGATCTTGCCCCCATGCTGTTTCACCACGATGTCGTGGCTCATCGACAGGCCAAGCCCTGTCCCCTCGCCCGCCGGCTTGGTCGTGAAGAAGGGATTGAACATTTTCTCCTTCACCTCCAAGGGGATACCGATGCCATTGTCGCGGATCCGGATTTCCACCCGGTTGCCGAGGCTTTTCGTGGTGGCCGTCAGGACAGGCTCGAAACCCTCTTCGCTCGCTTCCTTGCGCTTGGTCGCGGCATAGAAGCCGTTCGAAATCAGGTTGAGGAACACCCGGGTGATCTCCTGCGGATAGAGGTCGATCATGCCGGCGGCGGGATCGAAGTCGCGCTTCAGCGTGATGTTGAAACCGGATTTTTCCGCCCGCGCGCCGTGATAGGCGAGGTTAAGGCTCTCCTCGATGATCGCATTGATATCGGCGGGCCGATGCTCGCCCGATCCCTCGCGCGAATGCAGCAGCATATTCTTGACGATCGAATCGGCGCGCTTGCCGTGCTGCACCACCTTTTCGAGATTTCCCTTCAGCATGTGCGTGAGTTCGTCGATCTCCTCACGCGTCTTGTCGTCGATCGCGGCGGGCTTGAGCACATCGTTGAGTTCGTCGATCAGTTCAACCGACACCGCCGAAAAATTGTTGACGAAATTGAGCGGGTTCTTGATCTCGTGGGCGATCCCCGCGGTGAGCTGGCCGAGCGACGCCAGTTTCTCGGTCTGTATCAGGCGGTCCTGCGCGGTGCGGAGGTCGTCGAGCGAGGATGCAAGTTCCTTGGTGCGCGTCTGAACTTCATCGAACAGCCGAACGTTCTCGATGGCGATGACGGCCTGGTCGGCAAAGGTCTGTACCAGTTCGATTTGCTTGTCGCTGAAGATACTCCCCTCTTGACGCGACAGCACGAACACGCCCATCGGCTCGCCCTCGCGCAGCAGCGGAACAGCCAGCCGGACCCGCGCCGGATTTGGATCACCCGGCAGGGTGATCGACGAATCCGAGCCGTCGTCGTTGATAAGAACCGTCTTGCCTTCGACCAGGACGCGACCGACGGCAGTCTTCCCGCCGGGTTTGAATATGAAGTTTTCGAGAAACTGCTTTTTGTCGGGTGGCAACCCACAGCTCGCCGCCAAACGATAGGCACCGTCCCGCGGCTGCAGGATGATCCCTGCATCCGCCTCGCACAACCGCGTCGCCGACTCCACAAGCGTATCGAGCACGGCCTGCAGGTCAAATGTCGATCGGCTGATAACTTTCAATACGTCGGCGGTCGCGGTCTGCTGTTGCAGGGTTTCGCTCAATTCGGCGGTACGGCGCTCGACCTTGTCCTCCAGGTCGGCATAGGATTCCTGCAACCGCGCGCCCATGTCGTTGAACTGGTTGGCGAGGCCTTCCAGTTCGTCGCCGGTCTTGATATTGATGCGCTGGCCGAAATCGCCGCCGCCGATCCGCGCCGCACCGGCGCGCAACGCCTGAATCGGCCCCACCATGCGATGGGCGAGGAATATTCCGGCGAGCACCGCGAAAATCGACGCGCCCAGCAGCACGAGAGCGAGGCGTTGCAGCGCCTGGTACAGCGACGCGTAGGCCTCCTTGACCGGCAGCTCGACGAACATGGTCCAGCCCAGCGGCGAAATCGGCGCCGATGCCGTCAGCACCTCCTGGCCCTGGATGTTCAGCGCGCCCTGCAGCGAATCGGCCTCGCTCGCGCTGCCGGTACGGGCAGCCTGCACCTGCACCAGCTTCGACATATCGGTGTTGCGCAGCACCAGGCTGATATCGGGATGGGCGATCAGGCGTCCCCCCGAACCCACGACATAGGCGTGGCCGCGCTCGCCGACCTTGATCTGCGACACCACGTCCCAGATCAGCTTCAGATTGACCTCGGCGATGCTGACGCCGGCGTCCTTGCGGGTGCCCGCCAGCGACAACGTCATATAGGGCTCGGACTCCCGGCGGAAGTACACCGGCCCGTAAAACACCTTGTTCGCGACGGCTTCGGTGAATTTGGGGTCCTTGGAGAGGTCGAGGCCGGAGTCCACCACGTCCATCGCCAGCCGCGACACCCGCAGGCGCTCCTTGCCGGTCGAATCAATCTGCGACAGCTCGGTGATGGCCGGCACCTGCCGCAGCAGGCGGAGCGCATCGAACCGGCGGTCCTGCAGCGACCCGGCCGACCACGGCAATTGGGTGGTCCAGCCGAGCTGGCTTTCGATTTCCTTGATGAACTGGCCGATCTTGGCGGCGGCGGCCTCGGCCTGCTCGTGCTGGATCCGGATCAGGGAGGTCTTGTGCTCCCGGTAATAGAAGAAAACCTCGAAAATCCCGTTGGAAAGCAGCGCCACGCCCACGACGGCGACGAACAGCACGACATATTTGATGAACAGCCGGCTGCGGGTTTTGGTCGCCCGCGGCCCCGGCACAGGGGCAACGTCGGCCGCGGGCGTAGCCGCCAGCGTTCGCCCCTCCGGTGTGTCGGGATGCAGGGAAATGCTCATCCCGGCCAAGCTAGCAAGAACGGTTCCGCTTGTCTCTTGCCGCACTGCGGCAAGTCGCTCGATTACCGGGGCGGAAACGAAAAAGGCGGCAACGATGAGAACCGTTGCCGCCTGTTCTTGTGCCGGAATGATCCCTGGATATCAGGTCGGCTTGAGCCCCGAGGTCCCCAGATCGAAATCCGCGATCTCCTTGGTCCGCTGCGAACTGGCGTTGGCCTGGTGGTCGGTGGCCATCCAGACATAGACCGCCGGCAGCACGAACAGCGTGAACAGCGTGCCGATCGACATGCCGGAGACAACGACAAGGCCGATCGAGAAGCGGCTGGCCGCGCCGGCACCCGTCGCGGTCAGCAGCGGGATCAGGCCGGTGACCATCGCCGCCGTCGTCATCAGGATCGGACGCAGCCGGATTCGGGCCGCCATTTCGATCGCCGAACGCTTGTCGAGACCTTCCTTGAGCTGCAGTTCGTTGGCGAACTCCACCATCAGGATGCCGTGCTTGGTGATCAGGCCGACCAGCGTGATCAGCCCGACCTGCGAATAGATGTTGATCGTGCCGAGGCCGAGATTGAGCGGCACCAGTGCGCCGAAGATCGACAGCGGCACGGACATCATGATGATGAGCGGATCGCGGAAGCTCTCGAACTGGGCCGCCAGCACGAGGTAGATCAC
>JBOHIT010000283.1:0-10313 GCA_050726155.1 Bradyrhizobium sp. | reverse complement strand
TCACCAGCCAGAACGCCCGCGCCGGCGGTGCGCCGAGATCGCTCGCCGCCTCAAGCAGCGATCCGTCCATCCTGGCCAGCGTGGCGTACAGCGGCAGGATCATGAACGGCAGATAGGAATAGACGATGCCGAGATACATCGCGCTGTCGGTCGACAGCCACACCACCGGTGCCGAGACGATATGCAGCGCCAGCAGCACTTTGTTGAGCAGGCCGTCATGCTGCAGGATGTTGACCCAGGCATAGATCCGGATCAGGAACGAGGTCCAGAACGGCACGATCACCAGCATCATCGCGATTCCCTGCCAACGCTGCGGCAGCCGCGCCATGCCATAGGCGATGGGATAGCCGATCAGGAGCAGGATCGCGGTCGAGGTCACGGCGACGAAGATGCTGCGCAGATAGGACGAGAGGTAGAGGCTGTCCGAAATCAAAAGTTTGAAATTATCCAGCGACAGTTGCGCAAACGCGGCCTTGATCCCGGCCCAGCCCTCGGTGAGGTCGAACAGCGGCACATAGGGCGGCTGCGCGATCGCGGTCTGCGACAAGCTGATTTTCAGCACGAAACCGAATGGAATCAGAAAGAACAGCACCATCCAGAGATAGGGCGCGATCGCGGCGTAACGCGCCGGGCGGGCGAAGATGCTGCGCGCGCTCATTGTTCCAGCACCATGCAATCGTCGGGCGTGAACCACGCCACCACGCGCTGGCCGACGAGATAGGCATCGATATCGATCCGCGCCGTATTGGCTATCGACGAGCGCACCACCGCGCCGGAATCGAGCTTGACCTTATAGACGGTGAGCCCGCCGAGATAGCTGACATCGGTGACGACGCCTTCGAGCCGGTTGATCGCATAGGCATTGGCCGCATCCGCCACCGGCCCGCGGCGCGACAGCTTGACCTTTTCGGGCCGGATCGCGACGCAGACCGTCGTCTTGGTAACCCGCTGGCGCGGATCGGCGACTGCGAGCGTGCCGCCATCCCTGGTCGTGATCATCAGCCGATAATGCTCGCGCCCACTGAGTTCGCCGTCGAACAGGTTGACGTCGCCGATGAACTCGGCGACCCAGCGCGAGCGCGGCGCCTCGTAGAGATCGCGCGGGGTCGCGACCTGTTCGAGCCGGCCGGCATCCATCACGCCGATCCGGTTCGCCACCGTCATCGCCTCCTCCTGGTCGTGGGTGACGATGATGAAGGTCATGCCGAGGCGGCGCTGCAGGTCCATCAGTTCGAGCTGGGTGCTCTCGCGCAGCTTTTTGTCCATCGCCGCCAGCGGCTCGTCGAGCAGCAGCACCTGCGGGCGGCGCGCCAGCGAGCGCGCCAGCGCCACACGCTGCTTCTGGCCGCCGGACAACTGATCCGGCTTGCGCTTTTCCATGCCGTCGAGCTTGACCAGCGCAACCATCTCGGCGACGCGGGCGGTGATTTTCTCACGCGCCATGCCGGCGCGCTTCAGGCCGAAGGCGATGTTGTCGCGCACCGACAGATGCGGAAACAGTGCGTAGTTCTGGAACATCATGTTGACCGGGCGCAGATGGGGCGGCACCTGTGCGATGTCCGTGCCGTCGAGCAGGATGCGGCCCTCGTCCGGCGTCTCGAAGCCGGCGAGCATGCGCAGCAGCGTGGTCTTGCCGCAACCGCTGGGACCGAGCAGCGCAAAGAACTCGCCGGCGCGGATGTCCAGCGACAGCCGGTCCACCGCGCGGAAATTGCCGAACTTCTTGCCGACCCCCTCGATGCGCAGCAACGGCATGTCGGCGACCGGTTCGGCCTGCGGCGCCGGGCTTGCAGGCGCTTCAGGCGGCGGCTCCGGGTTTGCCGGCTCTGCGACAGCATCGGCCTTCGGCGTCTCGATGTCAGGCGATTCTTCGTTCATGTCCCCTGCCAACCCTCGCTGCCGCACGCTAGCGGCGGATCGGCACCGGCTCAACCGCTTCGCAGCGCACAGTCACAATATTATGGGTGCCGACGGTCACGTCTCTGCTAGACTGGCCGCTTGCTGACAGGAAGTGAAGATGAACCGGGACAGATATGATCTGCCGCTGACCACCACCTCCGACCGCGCCACGGCGCATTACCGCGATGGCGTGGATTGCCTATTGTCCGCCTGGCACGGCGGCGAGGCGGCGTTCGACCGGGCGATCCGGGAGGATGCCGATTTTGCGATGGCGCATATCGCGCGCGCCCGACTGCATCAGCTGAATATGCAGGGAAACGAAGCGCGTGCGATGGCCGCGCATGCAAGAGAACTGGCCGCCACAGCCAGTCCGCGCGAACGCCAGCACATCGCGATCATGACCGCCGTGATCGAGGGCAAGCCGAAAGACGCTGTCAGCGGCGCGGAAGCGCATCTGGAGGAGTATCCCCGCGATGCACTGGTGCTGTCGATGCTGCTCGGCGCGTTCGGCCTCTACGCGTTTTCCGGCCGTGCCGACCACGATGCTGCCAGGCTCGCGATATGCGAACGCACCGCCACGCATTACGGCGAGGACTGGTGGTTCCTGGGCTATCTCGGCTGGTCGCACACCGAGGCAGGAAACTTCGGCACCGGCCGCGCTCTAAGCGAGCGCTCGATGTCGTTACGAGCCGAAAACGCCAATGGCGCGCACGGCCTGTCGCATGCGATGGTCGAGCAGGGCGACATGGCGGCTAGCCGCGACTATCTCTCGCAATGGCTGCCCGCGCACGACCGCAAGAGTTTTCTGCACGGGCATCTGTGGTGGCACATCTCGCTGACCGCGCTCGACGAGGGTGACCTCGACACCGCGCTCGCGATCTACGAGCAGCAGATCAAGCCCGCCGACCGTCCCTATCCGCCACTGAATCTCTTCACCGACGGCGCCTCGCTGCTGTGGCGGTTGTCGCTGGCCGGCAAAGATGGTCTGGAGCCGCATTGGCGCGACGTCGCCGCCTATGGCGACCGATATTTTCCGCAAGCCGGCGCCCATTTCGCCGACGTCCACCACGCGCTATCGGCGGCGGCAACCGGTGGCGACGCGCTGGAAAAGCGATTGGCGCAACTGGAGGCCCGCGCCGCCGATGGCAAGCTGGCGCCGGGACGTGCGGCGATCGACATCTGCCGCGGCATGCGGGCCTTCGCCGATGGCGACAATGACGGCGCGATCAATCTGCTCGAGCCCGCGATGGCCGATGTGGTGCGGATCGGCGGCAGCCACGCCCAGCGCGAATTGTGGGAGGACACGCTGATCGTGGCCTATCTGCGCGGCGGACACGCTGAAAAGGCGGCCGGGTTGATCTCCACCCGGCTCGAACGCCGGCCGTCCGCACGTGACGCGGCGTGGTCGCGGGAGGCTCAGGCGCGGCGCTGAACCGCAAACACCTCGATCGGCGCCGCGCGGCCGCGCATTTGAGCTGGCCCAAGCGGCTCGATGAGGAGCTCAGGCTTGGGCCGCATGTGGGACAGCAAATCGGCGGAGACCAGCAGATTCCGGCCAGCCTCCTTGCAATATTCCTGCAGCCGCGCCGTGACGTTCACGGTATCGCCGAAATAGGCCAGTTGACGCCGCGAGCTGCCGCATTCGCTGATGACCACGGAGCCGGCGTGCAGGCCAGCCCGGAAACCCGGCACCATGCCAAACTCCTTGCGGTACGAGTCCGCCTTTTCCGCAATGGTGTCTTCGATCGCAAAGAAACAGTCGATGCAACGGCCCCCCGACATCCGCACGTCGAGCGGCCAGGTGACGATGACCTCGTCGCCGACATAGGCATGGACTTCGCCGCCATATGCAACGATCGCAGCGTCAATGTCGTAGAAAAAGCGGGTAAGAAGATTTTGCACGCGCAGTTCGCCCATCTCTTCAGCGAGCGACGTGGAACCGGCAAGATCGAGAAACATCAGCACGCGCGCTTCCCGCACCGGGTTGCGATACCGTCCGAGCGCGACGTTGAACAGCACCCGGCTGCCGACCAGCCGCGTCAATTCGAAGATGATCCCGACAAACAGCGACGAAACGAATCCCAGCGCAACGACGAATGGAAACTCCTCGATCAGCCATTTGACCTCGATCCATTGTGCATAAAGCACGACCTGTAAAACCAGGATTGCCAACGCAACGGCGATCGCAATCGCGGCAGAACGCAGCGCCAGATCCGCCAGCAGCGGCCAGCTGGAGACCCACGCGCTCCGGCGCGACGTGAAATAGCGATGGGTGCCCCAGCCGGCCAGCGAGATGCCTATCCCGTGAAGGCCGCTGCGCAGATAATTCAGCACCGAGGCTTCGATCGGAAGATCGAAGAAATGGCGATAGCCGAGCCCGACCAGGAAGCCGAACACGGCGAGAACGAGCGTCGGATTCATCGCGCGCTGCATGCCAGCTCCGATGCCGCCGTCGCCATGAACGCCGCCAACGCCTCGCGGTCCGCCGGCGGCATGGTCAGGCCGAGCTTTGAGCGCCGCCACAAAATATCATCCGGAAAACGCGCCCACTCATTTTTCATCAGATAGCGCACTTCCGCGCCCGTCAGTTCGGGCCCGAACGCCGGGCCGAGCTCGCCGCGGTCCCTGGCCTCGCCGAGGATCGCCTTGACGTTAAGTCCGTAAGCCGAGACCAGGCGGCGGGCCTGATGCTCGCCGAGGAAGCGCCAGCGTGCGCGCGCCTCGTCGACTTCGGTTTCGAAACGGCTGAACGCAAATTCGCCGCCGGGCAACGGCGCCTTCGCGGTCCATCGCGCCGACATCGGATAGAACGGTGTCAGCCAGGAGACGGCCCTTTCCGCTCGCAGGCGCGAGGTGGTGACGTCGCCGCCGAAGATCGTGAGCAGCGGCGCCTTGCGGCGGCCGTAGTCGAAGCTGATCGCGCCGTCGCGCGCGGATCGTTTGCGCGCGGGGTTCATCGCCATGTTGGCGCCGGACACCGTCCGCACCACGTCGACGAGTTCGATCCGCTCGCGAAAATAGCGGTTGGCGGCCTCACAGAGATAGGCCACGTCGCCGGCTCCCATCGTGACGATCGCGGGATCGCCCTTGAAAGCATGGCCGACCGAGCCGATCAGCGTGAAATCGCGCTCATAGGGACTGGCGAAGATCAGGCGGCGGTCGCTGTTCTGGAACACATAGACGTTGTCGTTATCGAACAGGCGGCGGACGACGATCTGGTTCATCTGCACCGTGGCAAATCCGGCGTTATCGAGCCGCGGTGGCGGCTGCCGTAGCACGGTCTCGGCAACGGTTGCGGTCCAGGCCCCGGTGGCGTTGACCAGCGCGCGCGCCATCACGACCTGGCGATGACCGCGATCGATCGTCGCCAGCCGCCAGGTCTCGCCGCGCTCGGCGCGCGTACAGCGCGCACCGCTGCGGATCGCAGCGCCCCGCGCCGCGGCATCGACCGCGGCCAGCACCACCAGCCGGGAATCGTCGACGACGCAGTCGGAATATTCGAACGCCGTCCCGAACGGCCGCTTCAGCGGATTGCCGATCGGATGGTGGGTGACGTCGACGGTGGCGGAGCCCGGCAGATGGGTGCGCGAAGCCAGCCGGTCATACAGAAACAGCCACGACCGCAATTGCCAGGCCGGGCGCTCATCGGCATGGGCGGGGATGGCAAAGCGCATCGGGCGCACCAGATGCGGCGCGATCCGGAGCCAGATGTCGCGCTCGGCCAGCGCGCTGCGGACGCGAAAGAAATGACGCCGCTCAAGCCCCGCCAGATCGCCATGCACCAGCCTCGGCGAGGCCGAGGAAGCGCCGGCACCGAGATCGCCCTGCTCCAGCAGGATCACGCGCAGGCCGCGGCCGGCGGCGTCGCGCGCGATGCTGACGCCGTTCAACCCGCCGCCAATGATCGCAAGATCGTAATCCGCCATGCGCAACGCTTACTGGAGAGACCCAAGGTGCACTACAAGATAGCGTTTTCGAACGAAGTGGATACCGGTTCGCGTGAAGAAACGCGTCAAATAAAAATAGAGTCCTGCTCGGCGGCTCTACCCGGTCTTGCGCGCGGATTCCATGCCATTGACGACGCTGCGGCCGACCAGCGTGGCGTATTGTCCGATCGGCAGCGGTTTGCCGATGAAATAGCCCTGCACCGCGTCGCAACCCTCTTCCGAGAGGAAGCCGAGCTGTTCCTGGGTCTCGACGCCCTCGGCGACGATCGACATTTCGAGGCCGTGGCCGAGGTCGATGACGGCGCGCACGATCGCGGCCGATTGCGGGTTGCGCCCGAGATGCATGACAAAGGCGCGGTCGATCTTGATCTTATCGAACGGAAACGCCTGCAGATAGCTCAGCGAGGAATAGCCGCTGCCGAAATCGTCCATCGAGATGCGCACGCCGAGCGCCTTCAGCCGCCGCAGCAGTGCCAGGCCGCGATCGAAGTCGCCGATCAGCACGCCTTCGGTGATTTCGAGCTCAAGCCGGTCCGGCGCCAGCCCGGTTTCGAGCAGGATCGAATGCACCAGGCTGACGACGTCGCCATGCATGAACTGCGCCGGCGACAGATTGACCGCGATCTGCAGCGGCACCGGCCACGAGGCGGCCTCGCGGCAGGCTTCGCGCAGGATCCATTCGCCCATCTCGACGATCAGGCCGCTTTCTTCCGCCAGCGGAATGAAATCGCCGGGCGACACGAAACCGCGCACCGGATGCATCCAGCGCGCCAGCGCCTCGAAGCCGATCACTTCGCTGGTGGCGACCGTTGGGCCCGAGGTCGCCTGCGGCTGGTAGTACAGCGACAATTCACCGTTCCTGATTGCGACCGAGAGATCCTGGTGCAGCACGCGTCGATCGCGGATCTGCTGGTCCATCTCCGGTTCGAAGACGCTGATCGAGCCGCGCGATTTGGCTTTGGCGCGGAATAGCGCCGCGCCGGCATTGGCGAGCAAGGAAGCCGCGTCCGAGCCGTTGTGCGGAAACACCGAGATGCCGGTGGTGGCGCCCGCCCGCACCGACTTGTCGTCGATCTGGAATTCCTTCGACAGCGCCACCGCGACCTGTTCAGCCAGTTCGACGCCGGCTGCCGGCTGCTTGCCGTCGATGATCAGTCCGAACTCGTCACCGCCGAGCCGGGCCACCACGCCGCCACGGGCGCAGTCCTGCAGCCGCTGGGCGACCTCGATCAGCACCTTGTTGCCCATCGCGTGGCCGAACACGTCGTTCACCTCCTTCAGCCCATCGAGGTCGATGCACAGCACCGCGAACTCCTCGTCGGTGCCCTCGCAGGCTTCGATCATCTGCGCCAGCGCCTGCAGGAAGGCGGCGCGGTTCGGCAGATCAGTGAGGCCGTCATGATAGGCCATGTGCGCCATGCGCGACTCGGTCTGGCGGCGGTCGGTGACGTCCTCATGGGTCTTGATCAGATACTGCGGCTCGCCGGCATCGTCGAGCACCGTCATGCGGCGGGTCAGGAACAGCCGGAGGCCGTCCTTGGTCGAGATCGGATGTTCCTCGGTGAGCAGGCCGCGCTTTTTGATCGCGGCCTCATCGCGCGCGATGATCAGCTTGGCTTCGCGCGGATTGAAGATATCGGCGGCGGTCAATCCGGTGGCATCCTCGCGGCGGCGGTTGAGGATGGTCTCGGCGCTGCGGTTGGCGAGCAGATATTTTCCGTCCGCGACGCGTTCGACGATCAGCGACACCGGAATATTGTCGACCACGAGTTCGAGAAACTTCTTGGTGCTCTCCAGTTCGCGCGACAGCGACCGGCGGTCGGTGACGTCGTCGAACAGCGCAATCAGGAATTCGGGCTCGTTCTTCTCGTTGCGCGCGACTACCCGGTTGGAGGCGAGGACGCGCTTTTCGTTGCCACGCTCGACCACGAATTCGTTGCGGTGATAACCTTCCGGCGCTTTCAGCGCCGCCTGGTCCGCGGCCTCGATGCTGCCAGCGGTTTCAAGACGAAAAATCTCATCGGCGCGCTTGCCGACGATATGATCGCGCGAAAACCGCGAGAAGCGCTCGAACGCACGGTTGGCGAAGATGTAGCGGCCGTCCTCAATGTTCTTGGCGGCGACGCAGACCGGAACGTTGTCGAGCACCGATTCCAGGAACTGCGTGGTCGAGGCCAGCTTGCGCGAGAGCTTGCGCTGCTCGGTGCAATCCTCATGGGTTGCGACCGATCCGCCGTTCGGCAAGCGGAAATATTTTACCAGCACCGATTTGCCGTTGGGCAGTTCGGTGACCATGCCGTCCGCGGTCGCGGCCTGGGTGTAGAATTCATCGACGCTGACATCCAGCACGCCGCGCTTGCGCCGCACGTCCAGCAATTCCGGCCCGGTCATGTTGCGGGAAATGTCCGATCGCACCAGGCCGTAGATTTCAAGATAACGATCATTGCAGAAGATGATGCGCTGCTGCGCGTCGGTCATCACCACGCCCTGGCTGAGGTTGTTCAGGGCGGAGTTGACGAAGGCACTGCGCCGGAGTTGCGAACGCTTGAGCCGGCGCAATATCGTCAGGATCCACAGGCCGGCCGAGGCCAGGAAGGATACCACGACGATGCCGCCGATCAGCAGCTCCCAGATCATGCCGGGATCGAGTTCGCCGACATAGCTCGACGGCGCAAAGCCGCTGGAAACGCCCGGCGCGGCCGACGCCAATCCGCACGACGCAGCGGTGGCGAGCAGACACACGAGGGCCAGTGCCGGAATCGAATCCTGCCCGCCTGCCTGCCAATTCTTGCCAGCCATCATTCACCCGCGGATTACCGGGCGGAGTGTCTGGCTTGACGGGTTTGGATCAGGTAAACGCGTACCCTTGCAACCGGAAAATGTGACTTAAATTATGGCAATTGCCCTGACATGATTAATGCTTCACTAACGGGACGGGCCGCAGGCATATGTCGAGACAATCCAACGGCTTGTTCAGGCATAGTTCTGAACGAAACGATAATAAAGCGAGCGAGACGAGTGCCTGATTTCGCGCCGAATTTCCGGACCTGAAGCTGATATGGACAAGGTTGATTGCGTCGTCATCGGAGCGGGAGTGATCGGGCTCGCGGTCGCGCGCCGGCTGGCGCAGGCAGGCCGCGAAGTGATCGTGCTGGAAGAGGCCGAGGGCATCGGCACCGTGACTTCCTCACGCAACAGCGAAGTCATCCACGCCGGCATCTATTACCGCGCCGGCAGCCTGATGGCGCAGATGTGCGTCAGCGGCAAACGCGCGCTCTACCGCTATTGCAGCGAACACGGCATCCCGCATCGCAATTGCGGCAAGCTGATCGTCGCGACGACACCCGCGGAAACCGAAAAGCTGCAATCGATCCGCGCCCATGCCGAAGCCAATGGCGTCGGCGACATGCAGCTCCTGCCCGGCGAAGCGGCGCGCACGCTGGAGCCGGCGCTGAATTGCGACGCCGCGCTGCTGTCGCCGTCGACCGGTATTATCGACAGCCACGCCTACATGCTGGCGCTGATGGGTGATGCCGAGGAAGCCGGTGCGGCTTACGCGTTCTACACGCCGCTGCTGCGCGCCAGGGCCATCGCGGGCCGTATCGAGATCGAGACCGGCGGCGACGCGCCGATGACGCTGGAATGCAACCTGCTGGTCAACGCGGCGGGATTGGGCGCGCCTGCGGTTGCGCGCAGCATCGAGGGCATGCCGATCGAGTTGATTCCGCCGGCCTATCTGGCCAAGGGCAATTATTTCAGCTGCAGTGCACGGGCGCCGTTTTCACGCCTGATCTATCCGGTGCCGGAGCCCGGCGGGCTCGGCGTGCACCTCACCCTGGACATGGCCGGACAGGCGCGGTTCGGCCCCGACGTGGAATGGGTCGAGAGCATCGACTATGCCGTCGATCCCGCGCGCGCAGACAGGTTTTATCCTGCGATCCGGCGCTACTGGCCGACGCTGCCCGACGGCGCACTGATGCCGAGCTATTCGGGAATACGGCCGAAAATCGTGCCGCCCGCGGTCGCCACGCAGGATTTCCTGATCCAGGGACCGCACGAGCACGGCGTCACTGGATTGATCAACCTGTTCGGCATCGAATCGCCGGGACTGACTTCGTCCCTGGCGATTGCGGATCATGTCGGTGGATTGGCAGAACGGTAAGCGGCAGCACCATTAACGAATTCCGCAATGCAACCGGTTCCGATGAGCGCACCAGCGCCCATCCGGCGGTGAATTGACGTTTTCGCTACTCTGCTGGAAAGCCTACCTGGAAGGCCTAGTGGAGAGTTTCGCCGACGGTATGCTTCAACCGTTCGATCTCGTCCTTGACCATCAACTTGCGGCGCTTCAATTCGACAATTTGCAGATCGTCTGTTGAAAGGTGCACGAGCGCTTCGTGCAATTCGTTTTCGAGGATCTTGTGTTTACGTTCAAGTTCAACAAGATGCGCCTGTAGAGCCATACGA
>JBOHIT010000282.1:0-9826 GCA_050726155.1 Bradyrhizobium sp. | reverse complement strand
GTCGCTTCGCTCCTCGCAATGACGGTTGAGCGGCTTACCTGATTGCCGGGAATCACTGGTCGCCGTTCGTGCAATGTTGGAGGCATGACGATGGCGAAGCGGCGACTAACGGACGGGTTCGTCCGGGCACAAAGAGTGATGGGACGTCCTATCCCTATGATAAGACTGGCCTCACCGCGACCGTTCGGGATTGATTTCCGATCGGCGTCTTGTACGGCGGTGCTGCGCAGATATTCTCCAGCTTTATCATTGGCTTAGCGATATAGCGAAAATGGACAACGGCAGGTCCGCGCTCTTTTGCCGAGAGCGCGCAACTGTGGCGCGGTGCTCATCTAATTGAAAACGCGATATAATTTATTTTCGTCTGGAAGGCCGTTGTACCCACCCGACCAATTGCCGCTCAATGTTGAAATTGCCACGGCCGATTCAGGCACGGGCGCACTTCAATGGAGACTATGTCGTGGCACACCCACAGCGGCTTGAAATAAGACTGTTCGGCACCAGGATACTTGCCGAAGGCATCGCGGGCATCATCGGAGCGGTAGCTTTGGTTGGTTTGATCTTGATCACGTACTTCGGAATCTGACAGGCAGGAGCGAACCGCTATGGGCCGCACGCTGGAGCAATTGATCAACAGCTACCGCACCGATCCGGAGTCGGATTTCCTGAAGCTGAAATATCAGGTTCGCAAGAACCACGATGCTGAGCTAACGCGTCTGATTGCAGGGCACGGAGGAACTCAGCTTCGATACGTTCAATTTCGTACAGTCATGGATTGGTATCGTGACGCGATAGCGGATGGCAAAATAGCGAAGGCTCGTTCCCTTGTGAGCCGGCTGCGCGAGCTGTTTCGTTTCGGCTACTGGTATCTTGAAGATAGCGATTGCCAACGATTGTTTGTCGCACTCCGCAAACTCCAGTTGGACATGTCTCCGCCGAGGCGAGTCGAGATGACGGCGGGTCACGCACGCGCAATATGCAAGACCGCTCGCGAGCACTTTGGTTGGCATTCGATCGCGCTGGCTCAGGCATTGCAGTTCGAGCTGCTGCTCGGACAGAAGGACGTCATCGGTGAGTGGGTTCCGCTCGACGAGCCCGGCGAGTCTGAAGTCCTGCGAGACGGACAGAAGTGGCTACGCGGTTTACGCTGGTCTGACGTCGATAAGAATCTGATCCTTCGTCACGAAGTTGGGTCGGGCAGTCGAAGAATCGAGGTAGATCTGAGAACCGCGCCCATGGTTCTTGAAGAGCTGAGCATCTTGTTATCCTACCGGCCGGATGGTCGAACAATGGAAGAGCTCCTCGGCGATATGCGCGAGATGTTAGAGACCTCGATAGCCGACAAGCGCAGTGATGTTTCCGCGCCCGAGCCGCTAACGTTGGACCAACTGATAGGAGCCCTGCCAAACGGCGGCCCTTTGATCATCTGCGATACTAACGGGATGCCGTGGTCGACCCCTGAGTTTCGGCGCAAGTGGCGATTGGTCGCAAAGAAGGCCGGTGTGTCCGACAACATAACTAATAGAGATAGTTTACCCACCGGCATGATCCGTGGCGGTCCCGACCGCGCCAAGATTTCTCAAAAATACACGCTTAAGAGGCTCGACTACAGCCTGCGAATGGCGCGCCGTACGTCGGAGGGCTCTCTTGGATGATCGAGGAGTCTAATGGCGTGGGCTGCCCGGCTTGACCGGGCGACCCAGTACGCCGCGGCAGTTGTGATTGATCCGAAATTTCCCGGCGTACTGGATCGCCCGCTTTCGCGGGCGATGACAGCATTTGTGTGATGTCGTTCTGGCCCTAAGCGCTACCTGATCGGCGGCGCGTACTGGATGCCGCCATTGCTCCAGAGCGAGTTCAGCCCGCGCGGGATCTTCAGCTTGGATTCGGCGCCGACATTGCGGTCATAGATCTCGCCGTAATTGCCGACATGGCGGATGATGCGGGCAGCCCAGTCCTTGGTGAGGCCGAGATCCTCGCCGTAGGCGCCTTCGGTGCCGACCAGCCGCATCACGTCCGGCTTCTTCGACTTCAACGCCTCGTCGATGTTCTTCGAGGTGATGCCGAGTTCCTCGGCGTTGATCATCGCGTACAGCGTCCACTTCACGATCATCATCCAGTCGTCGTCGCGCTGCCGCACCACGGGCGCCAGCGGCTCCTTGGAGATGACGTCGGGCAGGATGGTGTGGTCGTCAGGCTTGGTGAGGTTGAGGCGCAGCGCGTAGAGCTGGGAGACGTCGGCGGTCAGGGTGTCGCATTTGCCTTCGTTATAGGCTTTGACGACATCGTCCAGCTTGGGGAATTTCATCTCCGTGTATTTCATGTTGTTGGCGCGGAAATAATCCGCGACGTTGAGCAGCGTGGTGGTGCCTTCCTGCACGCAGATCTTGCTGTTGTTCAGGTCCAGCGCGGAATCGATCTTGCGCGAGGCCGGCAACATGAAGCCTTCGCCGTCATAATAGGCGACGGCCGGGAAATAGAGGTCGTAATTGACCTCGCGCGACATGCTCCAGGTGGAGTTGCGCGAGAGAATGTCGACCTTGCGGCTCTGCAGTTCCTTGAAGCGCTCGTTGGCGTCGAGCGGCACGAATTTTGTCTTTTTCGGATCGTTGAAGATGGCGGCGGCTACCGCGCGGCAGAAATCGACGTCGAAGCCGCTCCAGTCGCCCTTGTCGTCGGGGATCGAGAAGCCGGGCAGGCCCTTGTTGACGCCGCACAACACTTCGCCGCGCTTGAGCGTCCGCTTCAAGGTCTTGGTATCGTAGCGCTCATAGGTGATTGCGCCAGCCGCGACCGCAATCGCGACCGCCAGCCCGATAAGGAGGCCGCCTCTAAATGTACGTAGCATTTTTCAACTCACCAAGTCAGGGGAAATGGATCGGCTGCGAGAGAAGGCGTCGTGGTTACAGTTCGGGCTTCTGCCGGATGACCACCCTGGTGCCGACCGGAACGCGCTCATAGAGATCGGCGACGTCGGCATTGACCAGCCGGAAGCAGCCGGAGGAGACGGCGGTGCCGATGGTGTCGGGCCGGTTGGTGCCGTGGATGCGGTACACGGTGGTGCCGAGATACATCGCGCGCGCGCCGAGCGGGTTACCCGGTCCGCCGGCCATGAAGCGCGGCAGATAAGGCTGGCGTTGAATCATTTCCGGCGGCGGCGTCCAATCCGGCCATTCCTTCTTCTGCGTGATGTTGACGAGCCCCTGCCACGTGAACCCTTCGCGGCCGACGCCGATACCGTAGCGCAGCGCGCGGCCGCCGCCCTGGACCAGATAGAGATGGCGCTCGGCGGTGACCACGATGATGGTGCCCGGCGCCTCGTTGGTGCGGTAGAGCACCGCCGTCTTCCTGTACTGCGGATCGAGTTCGACCGAATCATCGGCGAGCAGCCCCGGCTGGTCGCCCACATCGGGCTGCCGCGTCTGCGCGTTGCTCTGCGAGGCTGAGAGGATCAGGCCGCCGGTTGCGATCAACATCCAGATCAGGTGTCGAAACTTCGTCATCGCGGAGCTCTCCTTGTTGGCGCGTTGGCCAATTGGTTGGCGCTTGGGCCAAATCAGCGGAACCATCAAATCTCAGGGCCAGCTTGATGGCAAGTTTAGGGCAGCAGGCTCGGTATCTCGCTGGAATAGCTTCTATTTTCGGATGTCACGATCGCGGCCGATTGTGACGGATGGCCTATTTCGGCGCGATCCAGAGCCGCAGGCCGTAGGAGATGAGTGTGACGGTGCCGACGCCGCCGAGCCACAGTGCGGCAAACCACAGCAGGCGCTGCGTCAGCGGTCGTGGTGTCATCGGCTCAGATTCTTGGTTTGACGCGTTTTCTTGACGCGAACCGGGGTCCACTTCGCTGGAAAACGCTTTGGTCATCAATGATAGCCGTGTTCGGCTTTGACCTTGCCGCGGAACACCCAATAGGCCCAGGCGGTATAGCCGAGGATCAAGGGTATCAGCACCGCGACGCCGAACAGCATGAAGACCTGGCTGTTCTCGGGGGAGGCCGCCTGCCAGATCGTGATGCTTTGCGGCACGATGTAGGGATACATGCTGATGCCGAGCCCGGCATAGGAAAGCGCAAACAACGCCAGCGTCAGGAAGAACGGCTGGTAGTCGTATTTGTTGGCGAGGCTGCGCAGCAACAGCACCGTGACGCCGGCCACCGCGATCGGCACCGGCGCGGTCAGGATGATGTTGGGCCAGGTGAACCAGCGCTGGGTGTACTGCACGTTCAGGAACGGCGTCGCGATGCTGACGATGCCGATGGCGCACAGCATCGCGACCAGCAGCAGCCAGCTCAGATGATAGGCGCGGTCGCGCAGGTCGCCTTCGGTCTTCATCACGAGCCAGGTCGCGCCCAGCAATGCATAGCCGATCACCAGCGAAATGCCGGTCAGGATCGAGAATGGGGTCAGCCAGTCCCACCAGCCGCCGCCATAATGCCGGCCCGAAACCTGGATGCCCTGCAGGATCGCGCCGAGCGCGATGCCCTGCGCCAGCGTCGCCAGCAATGAGCCGCCGGCAAAGGCGATGTCCCATTTGTTGCGTTCGCTCTGGGTGCGCCAGCGGAATTCAAAGGCGACGCCGCGGAACACCAGGCCGAGCAGCATCACGATCATTGGCGTGTAGAGCGCTGGCATCAGCACGGCATAGGCCAGCGGGAACGCGGCCATCAAGCCGCCGCCGCCGAGCACCAGCCAGGTCTCGTTGCCGTCCCAGACCGGGGCGACGCTGTTCATGATGACGTCGCGATCGGCCTTCTTCGGAAACAGCGGAAACAGGATGCCGAGCCCAAGATCGAAGCCGTCCATCACCACATAGACGAACACGGCAAAGGCGATGATGAAGGCCCAGATGGTTGGAAGATCGATGGGAATCATCGCACACCTCCCTCGGCGGCAGCTCCGGCTGCGGGCGTGATGCCGGCGGCACGCGCCGGGATGTCACTGCGCGGCCCCTGTTCGCCTTGATGTGGCGGCGCCGCCATCAGGCGCAGCAGGTAAATGACGCCGGCGGTGAAGACCACGAAATAGACGATGATGAAGGCGATCAGCGACGAGGCGACCGCGGGCGCCGCCAGCGGCGAGGCCGCATCAACCGTCCGCAACAGGCCATAGACCGTGAACGGCTGCCGCCCGGTTTCGGTGGTGATCCAGCCTGCGAGCACCGCGATGAAGCCGGCCGGGCCCATCGCGATCGCGAACATGTGCAGCAGGCGCGAGTTGTAAAGCGCGCCGCGGAAACGCATCAAGAGACTGAGCAAGCCAAGCCCCATCATCAGGAATCCCAGCCCGACCATGATCCGGAACGACCAGAAAGTGATCGGCACCGGTGGCCAGTTTTCGCGGGGCACTGTGTCGAGGCCGGCCATCGGCGCGTCGAGCGAATGTTTGAGGATCAGCGAGCCCAGCTTCGGGACCTCGATCGCGTAATCCATCCGGCCCGCTTTCTGATTGGGCCAGCCGAACAGGATCAGCGGCGCGCCTTCCTTGTGGCTCAGGAAATGGCCTTCCATCGCCATGATCTTCACCGGCTGATGCTCCAGCGTATTGAGCCCGTGCTGGTCGCCGGCGAAGATCTGGATCGGTGCGACAATCGTCGCCATCCACATCGCCATCGAGAACATCACGCGCGGACCGGCCAGGTGCTGGTCGCGCAGCAGATGCCAGGCGCCGACCGCGCCGACCACCAACGCGGTGGTGAGATACGCCGCCAGCACCATATGCACGAGGCGGTACGGGAATGACGGGTTGAAGATCACCTTGAACCAGTCGACCGCAATGAACTGGCCGTCGGCGTTGATGGCGTGACCGGTCGGGGTCTGCATCCAGGAATTGGCGGAGAGAATCCAGAACGCCGAGATCAGCGTTCCGACCGCGACCATCAAGGTCGCAAAAAAATGCAGTTTTGGGCCGACGCGATCGAGGCCGAACAGCATCACGCCGAGGAAGCCCGCCTCGAGGAAGAACGCGGTCAGGACCTCATAGGCCATCAGCGGACCGATCACCGGTCCTGTCTTGTCCGAAAAGGCCGACCAGTTGGTGCCGAACTGGTAGGACATCACGATGCCCGACACCACGCCCATGCCGAAGGCGACGGCGAAAATCTTCAGCCAGTAATTGAACAGGTTGATGAAGACTTCGCGCCCGGTCCACAGCCAGAGCGCTTCAAGTACCGCGAGATAGCTGGCAAGGCCGATCGAGAAGGCGGGAAATATGATGTGGAACGACATCGTGAACGCGAACTGCGCCCGGGCCAATACGACCGCATCCCAGCCCTCGAACATCGCACCCATCCATTATCGCCAACCCGGCGTGAACATAGCACGCCGGATGCGATAACAGTACCGCGCCTTTTGCAGCAGAGGCCCGCTATCCGGCCGGTGTTCCGGAATCCGGAGGAGCATTGAGGCGC
This sequence comes from Bradyrhizobium sp., assembly GCA_050726155.1. GTDB lineage: Bacteria > Pseudomonadota > Alphaproteobacteria > Rhizobiales > Xanthobacteraceae > Bradyrhizobium. Next base: position 3,415 of record JBOHIT010000282.1, on the reverse strand, counting down.
CGAATGATTTCGGCACGCACGGCACGTGCCCCATTTTCGTCGTGCTTCGTCGGGCTGCGGAAGGTCTGGCCCGTGTGCAACCGAATACTGATGGTGCAGGTCCGGTCCTTGGAATCGGGTTCGTCGACCTCGATCGCTGCGACATCACCGGCTGTGATCGTCTCGGCGGATGGTTCACCGCTCAACGCAATCCGCTCGATACGGATCGCGCCATGCCGAATGATCCAGTACGTGCCACCGACGAGTCGGTGCGCATAGCGGTAGAGGGCAAAGGTAATGAGAAAGCCGAGCGGCAACAGCAATCCGAGCGCCAGCTCCCACTCGTCGATCCAGAATGCGATGAGCAATGGCAGGGCGCACAGGCCGGCCACAACAGGCACGGCCATGCGAATCACGCGGCCGAAATCGGAGCTGACCGGCGAGCCAAGAGTGATCTCGGCGTTGCCGGCATCGAGCGGGTTGTCGATGGGCGCGGCATCGGGAAGGCCGAGCAATCCAGCAACCGTTGCGGCGGTTTCGTTGACGCGTGTGATGTCCGGCAGCGGCGGCGAGATCAGGACATCTCCGGATGCCAGCCTGCACACCAGGCTGAAACTCGCGGGATAGCTGAACCTTTCCCGGACGCGGACGTCGGCGATGTCATGACTACCGATCATTCGCTTGCGCACCCGTCCAAGCGGTCGCTGTTCGCCGATCAGGATGCCGTCCCGCGTGATGATCCAGGCTACATTGCGCTTCAGGGCGGCAACGCCGATCACGAACAATCCGATCGGCAGGGCCCAGAGCGCAGGGAGAAACGGCCGACCGCCCGAGGCCCAGGTAAGCAGGCCCGGGACGAGAATCAGCAAAACCAAAGCGCCGGAGCCCGCCTGGACAAACCTTTCCCTGAGCGAGGCTCCCTTGCGCAGCCGAACTTCATCCGGGTTTGCCGCAGCATCCATTGTCAGCGGCAAACATCACGAGCGGTTCGATCGCGTCAAGCAGGAAGTGCACCATTACTCGATCACGATCTCGCCGGTCATGCCGAGATCGGCGTGGGTCTTTCCGTCGGCGCCCTTGATGTCGCAGCGCAGATCTGTGGCGCGGCCGGCGGCGACCGGCACCAGCCACCATTCGGCGGATTGCCCGGGATAAACTTCGATCTCGCGCATGGCGCCCTTGAACTCGGCGAGCGTCACGCTCTTGCCGTCACGCTGTTGCGTGACCTGCGTCTTGCGCGTCCATACCATCGCTGAGAAGGCGTGCGAGGTGAAGTAATGCGGATCGTTGCTGTCGTTGCGCAGGATCAGTTTGTAGAGCTTGCCGGTCTCGAACTTAAGCTGTTGCGGGGTGAATTCATGCTTGCCGGGCGAGCCCAAGGCGACGGTGACCTCGATCGGCGTTTGCCGCGACAAATCACCGGCCGCGATCGCCGCGCCCGAGACGAGGCCAAGCAAAACAGATGCGCCAATGGCGGCGCGATACGAGACGAACATGATGGCCTCCCCCTGTATTCCCTGACATCGCCGGGAACCATCCAGACGCTAATGCAAATGCGAATGAGTTGCAAATCTATCAGCTGCGACATTTCAGACCGGAATGAGCTCGGGGCGGGGGTCGCGTGCTGTGAGCCGCGTCCCCGCCCTTTCTTTGCATGGGGTTGTTTTGCGACTTTTTGTCCGGGCCCCTCCGTTCACCGAGGTGAGGCGCCTTCCACGGTCAGCTATTGGCGTTGAGCAGCCGCGCCACGGTGCGGTCGATCTGGTCGTACTGACCCTCGCCGTCGTGCTGGAACACGATCTTGCCGTTCTGGTCGATGATGTATTGCGACGGCCAATATCGATTAGCGTAGGCGTTCCAGGTCCTGGAATCATTGTCCTGCGCCACGGGATAGGTGATGCCGTGCCGCTTCAGCGCTGCCTGCACGTTGGCGGCGGAACGCTCGAACGGGAATTCCGGCGTGTGGATGCCGACCACCACCAGACCGCGGTCTTTGTATTTCGCGTAGAGATCGACGACATGCGGCAGCGTGTTGACGCAGTTGACGCACCCATAGGTCCAGAAATTCACCAGCACCACCTTGCCGCGCAGCGAGGCGATGTTGAGCGGCGCCGAATTGAACCAGTTGCCAAGCCCGGTGAAATCAGGCGCGGTGCCTTGCACGGCTGCAACCTGGAACGGCGCCGTCTGTGCGGGTGCCTCTTCGCTGATGGCCGGGATCGCCGAAGCGGCGAGCGAAAACGCAATCAACGCGGCAGATGCGGCGAGTGAACGCAGGGTCATGGTGGTCTCCCTTGTCTGGTGTCAGAGGCCGATCTGGCCGTTGGGGTAAAATCCGGTCAGCCACGCCACGATCAGCGTGTCGTATTGAAAGTAGGAGGCGATCGCGAAGGCGATCACGACGACACCAAAGCCCTGCTGCAGTTTTGGCGCGATCCGCGCCACGCTGCGGACGCGGGTGCTGACTGCCTGGCCGCCATAGGCAATCGCCAGCATCGGCAGGCCGGCGCCGATCGCGTAGACCACCAGCTGTAGGCTGGCCCAGGCGGTGTCTTTCGACGTTGCCACCACGGTCAGGATCGAGCCCAGCACCGGGCCGGCGCAGGGCGTCCAGACCAGGCCGAGCGTGGTGCCGAGCACGAAGCCGCCGATCAGGCCTTGCGAGGAACTTGCGCCGCCGCCTGCGAATCCACCGATCCGGCTCGTGACCCATTCGAACGGCGCCGGCCAGATCATCAGCAGGCCGAAGCCGAGCAGCAGCACCGTGGCCGCATTGCGCAAACTGCTGGGATCGAAGTCGAATACGCGGGTGATCGCGCTCAGCGTCAGCGCCACCACCGAGAATGACAGCACAAAGCCGGCCGCGATCATCGCCGGCCGTGCCTTGCTGGTCTGGCCAACCGACGCGCCGAGCAGGATCGGCAGCATTGGCAGCGTGCAGGGCGCTGCGACGGTGACGACACCGGCGAGCAGCGCGAGAACGAGATTGAGCATCGAAAGATCCAACAGCGGTCCCGGCAGGGAAAATGTTCGTGCCGGATGCCTGATGTTCTTCGCGATGCTGTTGCGGGCGTTACGCGGGCGGCCCAGCGGCCGGCGTCACGTCTGTGTGAGATTTTCGTGTGTCGCGCTCACGAAGCCTGATCCCAAATACAGAGCGACCCGGCTGGGGGGCATCCCGGCCGGGTCGTTGGAGGTTCTTGGGAGGTTGAGCTTGGTCGGCTGGTCAGAAACTTGTTACGCGTTGGTGTTGCGTTGTTGATGATGGGTATAGGGGCTGAGTTTTTCCGGGTGATGTCGTGGATTGTTTCATTTGTTTCGTCGCCCTTAATCTTTGGCTTCGAAAACGACCCGGTTTTTGGCTCCAATACCCGTTCAACTGATTGAAATAGCTGTCGTTTATGCCGCGATGCTGTCCACGCCGGCGACCTTAAGC
>JBOHIT010000281.1:0-18346 GCA_050726155.1 Bradyrhizobium sp. | reverse complement strand
ACCTTGTAGGTGAAGCCGATGCCGACGTTCCAGGTGTTGTAGTCAGCGTAGTTGATGCCGTTCGGGAACAATGCCGTCCCGTAGAACGAGTCCGACGTGCCCAGCCACTGGCGGCCGAATTCACCCGACACGTACATGCCGATACCGCTGGTACCGAACCAGGTGCTCGGCGCGATCGCCTTGCCGACGATCGAGGCATAGGTGCCCTCGGCGCCGCTGTTGAGGAAGCTCGGCGTATAATACGCGGTGCCGCCCAGCGAGAAGTTGTCGTTGAAGGTGTAGTTCACCTTGCCGTAGACCTCGAAGAAGCTGACGTCCTTCTTGAGCACGTTCAGATTGACCAGCGTATTCTGCTGGCATTCGGCGCTGAGCGGGACGCCGGCGAAATCGGCCACTGCGCCGCCACCATATTGGCAGGTTCCACCCGGATAGAGGTAGCCCCAGGCGCCGACGTCGAACGCAAAGGCGCCGACCGTCAGGCGCGCACCGCCGTAGGCGTCGATTTCAGCGGCTGCACGGTTGGGGAACGAAATGCTCTCGCCGGCGACGCCGACATAGAGCTGGAAGTCCTTGGTCACATTGTAGCGCGGTTCGAAGTAAACCGAGACCGACGGCTTGTGGTTGGACTGGGTGATGCCGCGGAAGATGTAGTCGTTCATGATCGCGCTGCCGAAGGCGATATCCCAGGGGTCGAACGCGACCGGCGGCGGGGCCTTCACAGCCTTGACCCGGAGGTCTGCAGCAAGAGCCGAACCCGATACCATTGCCAGCGCCGTTGCCAACAAAGCCAGTTTCTTCATGACGATCCCCATCACCTTCTAGAACAGTCCCGTTCCGGTGGCCCCCCAAGGGCAAGCGATAACCGACTGCAACCAAATTCAGTAACCTGATTGCAATCTGGGACTTGCCGTCATGGGCGTGAAGCAAAAAAGTCAAGCATCTGCTGCCTTTTTAGGCGTTCTGACCGTTTCAAATAATGTTGTCAGTGGGTGTTGCATTCCGACAACAATTTTGACGGTCTAAGTGTCCGTAAGGCGACATCCCAAACCGGTAAAACGGTGGCCAGACCCAGCACCTTGTGGAAATCGCCAGCGAATCGAGCACCCCGGAAAATTGCGGGTTCTGCCGCTACCGCGAGGCGGCCACGAAAAAAGCCGCAGCGATGGACGCTGCGGCCTTCCGAAAGATCGTTAGTGCGGCGTGCGGGCTAGTTCTGGTCGCCACCGCTGGAGGAGCCGGATCCCCATGACGGGGTGGAGGGCTCCGAACTCGGTGCTGCCCAGCTAGGAGCCGGCGCCGGTTCAGGCGCGGGCGCAGGAGCCGCCACCGGGGCTGCCGGCTTCGGTGCAGCAGGCTTGGCAGCGGCTTTCTTCTTCGCCGGACTCTTCTTGGCGGCTTTTTTGGCGGCTTTCTTCGCAGCCTTCTTGGGCGCCGCCTTCTTGGCGGATTTCTTTGCGCTCTTCTTCGCAGCCTTTTTGGCCGATTTCTTCGCCGACTTCTTGGCGGCCTTCTTCGACGACTTCTTCGCTGACTTCTTCTTCGCCGTTACCGCCTTCTTGGCCTTCTTGGCCTTCTTGGCCTTCTTGCTTTTTTTGCTCTTCTTCGCTTTAGCCATCGTGGTCCTCCTGTTGCCGCTGGTCGTGTCCGTCGAGCGCTTCGAATAGTCCGTTAGCCGCGAGGCCGATCGATCAATTCAATCCTGGCGTGTCACCCCAGGTCTTGAAATTGAGGTCCTTTCAATTCAGGCCCCCTTGAATTCAGGTCTTGGACCACCTGTCGCCCAATCGAGAAGCTCAATCGTGTGCACCACAGGAACTGACGTACCGCCGGCAATTTGCACCATGCACCCAATATTGCCCGCAGCGATCATGTCCGGTTTGACTGTCGCAATATTGGCGATCTTTCGATCGCGCAATCTGCTCGCAATGTCGGGCTGGAGAATGTTGTAGGTCCCCGCCGAACCGCAACACAAATGGCTCTCGGGTACATCTTTCACCACGAATCCATTCTTGGAAAGCAATTCTTTCGGAAGCAGCGTGATTTTCTGTCCGTGCTGCAGCGAACAAGCCGAGTGATAGGCGATGGTGATGTCGCCTTGCTGGCTCGATGGATTGAGATCGATGCCGGCGAGATACTCGGTGATATCCTTTGCCAGCGCGGATATCCGTGCTGCGCGGCCGGCGAATTCGCGGTCCTCGCGCAGCATGAAACCATAATCCTTGATGACCGTGCCGCAGCCCGACGCCGTCACCAGGATGGCGTCGAGCCCACCTTGTTCCGCTTCGCTTTGCCACACGGTGACGTTGGCGCGCGCGCGGGCCAGTGCGTCGCCGTCCTGTCCGAGGTGATGGGTGAGCGCGCCGCAGCATTGCTCGTCCTTGACCAGCACCACCTCGATGCCGTGGCGGGTCAAAAGATTGATCGCGGCCTGGTTGATACGCGGCGCCAGCACCTGCTGGGCGCAGCCCTGCAGCAGCGCGACCCGCCCGCGCCGTTCGCCAATCGCCGGGAAGACGCTGCCGCCGGCAGGTCCCGGTTTCGGCAGGCGACCGGGCGCCAGTGCCAGCATGGCCTTGATCCGCCGCAGCAGCGAAGGCGTTCCCGATGCCGTTTTCGGCGTCGGCAACAGGCCTGCGAGCGGCCGGCCGAGCCGCGCCATGATCATGCTGACGCGGAACAGGCCGGGCCGCGGCAGCACAAAGGCCAGCACCGCACGCAGGGCCCGCTCCGGCAGCGGCCTTGAGTAATCGCGTTCGATCCTGACTCGTGCCTGATCGACTAGGTGCATGTAGTTCACGCCCGACGGGCAGGTCGTCATGCAGGCAAGGCACGAGAGGCAGCGGTCGATATGCTTGACCACCTCCGCGGTCGGCGGGCGATCCTTCTCCAGCATCTCCTTGATGAGATAGATCCGGCCGCGCGGGCTATCGAGTTCGTCGCCGAGCAGCACATAGGTCGGACAGGTCGCGGTGCAGAACCCGCAATGCACGCAGGCGCGCAGGATCTTGTCGGCTTCGGCGATATCGGGATCGGCCAGTTGGGCGAGCGAGAATTCGGTTTTCATGTCGCGACCGCCCGCATCAAGCGGCCCCGGTTGAGGATATTCCTGGGATCGAAACTCAAGCGGACGCGTTCGCTCAAGGCGGCGACGCCGGCCGATTGGGGGTGGAACACGTCGACATGGCGCCGCACCAGTTCGGACGCCCGAACCAGCATGGCGTGTCCGCCGGCGGCTTCGACGCGCTGCCGCAGCAGCCCGGCGTGCGCATCCGGCTTGGGCGGCAATGCCGCCCAGATCAGGCCGCCGCCCCAGTCGTAGATCACGTCGCCCCCGGTGTCGCGCGCCAGCTGCTGACCGAGTGCGCCGCCGGTCGCCGGCGGACACACGATCCGCCACACCGGCCATGCCCCCAGCGCACCACTGGCCGTGAAGGGAAGGACGTCGCGGATCGAACTCCAGATCGCAGCGGACGTCGCGTCCTGCAGGGTTTCAGCGGCGCCAAACGGCGCGAGCGTCTTGCCGAGCGAAGTGGCCCGGTCGGCGACGGAGGCCGCAATGCCTTCCAGCCGCAACAGGGTGACCGCCTGCCCGGGCGCACCGAGCCCGGCCAACGCACCGGCCGCGGGCCGGAACGCAGAATTCGGCAGATGCGCGGCGCCCGAGACGTCGTAGGGCGAGCCCAGCGCTGCCGTCATCGCCCGGTTGGCGGTGAGATCGTCGAGCCCACGCAGCGCCAGCGTCCATTCGCTTTCCGGCTTCGGCATCACCTTCAACGTCACTTCGGTCATGACAGCCAGCGTGCCCCAGGAACCCGCCAGCAATTTGCAGAGGTCGTACCCGGTGACGTTCTTCACCACCCGGCCGCCGGTTTTGAAACTGTCGCCGAAGCCGGACACCGCATGCGCCCCCAAAAGGTGGTCGCGGGCGCCGCCGGCCCTGATGCGGCGCGGACCGGCCAGACCTGCCCCGATCATGCCGCCGATGGTGCCGGCGCCGGAGACGCCGAGCAGCGCCGAAGTATCCATCGGCTCGAAGGCGAACTGCTGGTTCTTGGAGTCGATCAGCGACTGTACGTCGGCGAGCGGCGCGCCCGCCTGCACTGTGATGATCAGTTCGTTCGGCTCATAGGCGGTAACCGCATTGAGCGCCGACAGGTCGAGCACGGCGTTGGTCGCCATCGGCTGGCCGACCAAGCGCCTGGAGCCATGGCCGATGATCTCCAGCGGCTGCTCGCTGGCGATCGCCGCGCGCACCACCTGCTCGACGTCCTGCGCGTCTCGTACTCTTGGGTTGTCCACGTGCGCCTGCTTCAAAATCGCGGAAGATCGGGAAATGCCAGCTTGCCGCCGTGGACGTGCACGCGGCCGAGTTCGGCGCAGCGATGCAGGGTCGGAAACACCTTGCCGGGATTGAGCAGGCCCTGGGCGTCGAACGCGCATTTCAGCCGCTGCTGCTGGTTGAGGTCGATCTCGCTGAACATTTCCGGCATCAGATCGCGCTTCTCGATGCCGACGCCATGCTCGCCGGTGAGCACGCCGCCGAGTTCGACGCAGCAACGCAGGATATCGGCGCCGAACGCCTCGGCCCGCTCCATTTCGCCGGGCTGGTTGGCATCATAGAGGATCAGGGGATGCAGATTGCCGTCGCCGGCGTGAAACACGTTGGCGACCCGCAGGTCGTATTTGGCCGAGAGGTCGCGGATGCGCGCCAGAGCCTTGGGCAGCGCGCCGCGCGGAATGGTGCCGTCCATGCAGAGATAATCCGGAGAAATCCGGCCCACGGCCGGAAACGCCGCCTTGCGGCCGGCCCAGAACAGGTTGCGCTCGGCTTCGGAGGTGGAAATCTGCAGCGTGGTCGAGCCGCAGCCTTTCGCGATGGCCTCGACCCGGCTGATCAACTCGTCGACTTCGACGCCGGGACCGTCGAGCTCGATGATCAGGAGCGCCTCGACGTCGAGCGGATAGCCGGCATGGACAAAGGCTTCGGCGGCGTGGATCGCCGGCTTGTCCATCATTTCCATCCCGCCGGGAATGATGCCGGCGCCGATGATGCGGGCGACGCATTCGCCGGCGGGCTCGACCTCGGCAAACCCGACCATCAGCGCGCGGGCGGTTTCGGGCTTCTGCAGGATCCGCACCGTGATCTCGGTGATGACGCCGAGCAGGCCTTCCGAGCCGGTGATGATGCCCATCAGATCGTAGCCGGCGTTCTCGGCCGATTTGCCGCCGATGCGCAGGATTTCGCCTGACATCAGCACGATTTCGCAGCCCAGCACGTTGTTGGTGGTCATGCCGTATTTCAGGCAATGCACGCCACCGGAATTTTCCGCGACATTGCCGCCGATCGAGCAGGCGATCTGCGACGACGGGTCGGGCGCGTAATAGAATCCCGCATGCGCCACCGCCTGGCTGATGGCGAGATTGGTGACGCCGGGTTCGGTCACCACCACGCGGTTATCGAAATCGACCTCGCGGATGCGCTTGAATTTGCCGAGCCCGAGCAGCACGCCATCGGCGAGCGGCAGCGCGCCGCCGGACAGCGAGGTGCCGGAGCCGCGCGGCACCACCTTGATGCCCTGCTCGAAGCAATATTTCAGGACGTTGGAGACTTGTTCAGTGGTATCGGGCAGCACCACGACCATCGGCGGCTGCCGATAGGCCATCAGGCCATCGGATTCGTAAGGCAGCATCTCGGCCGCGCTGTCGATCACACCCTCACCCGGCACGATCGCGCGCAAGGCGGCCACAATGGCGTCGCGGCGATCCAGGACGGCCTGATCGGAAGCCGGCATCATAATGGCCATGCGTTTCCTCCAGGGCCTAAGCGCGTTGTCGATTTGTCCCGGCAAATCAAGCACGTCTGGACGCACTTGGGTAGGCCACACCAAGGTCGGATTGCCTTCCGCCAAACGATGCGTTTCTCTCTCGGACAAGCCCGCCATGCCGGAACCTGTCAAAGTTTCGTGGCTTGTCCAATCGGAGCGAGCCTGCCAAAAGCAACCGACCCCAAGGGAAGAGACGAAGAGCACCACATGAAAACACCGATCTTGAGTTCGCTGGTTGTCGTCACCTCATTGATTGCCGCATCTGGCGCACTGGCGCAGGACGTCACCGCCGGCAAGTCCTCGTTCAACAAATGCATGGCCTGCCATGCGATCGGCGAAGGCGCCAAGAACAAGGTCGGCCCCGAGCTGAACGGCCTCGACGGCCGCAAGTCCGGCAGCGCGGAAGGCTATTCCTATTCGGAGGCCAACAAGAATTCCGGCATTACCTGGGGCAAGGATGTATTCCTCGAATACATCAAGGACCCGAAGGGAAAGATTCCCAGCACCAAGATGGTGTTCGCCGGCATCAAGAACGAGAAAGAGGCCAACGACCTCTGGGCGTTCCTTGCGCAATACGACAAGGACGGCAAGACCAAGTAACCGCTCTGCCGCGATCCTAGTTGGCGGCGGCCGCCGTGTTCTGCGCCAGTCCGCCAATCATCGCCTCGACCTCCGAGATCACGAGGTCGGGCACCGCGTTCTGCACCATGTGACCGAGGCCGGGCTGCACGATCAGTTTTGCGTTGGGCGCGGTCGCCGCCAGCGGCCGCGAGTGGATGTTGGTCGATACGGTCTTGTCGATATCGCCCGTGATGATCGTGATCGGCGCCTTGATGGCGGCATAGCGCGGCGACTGTTCGGCGACTTCAGCCTTCAGCGTCACCAGATCGCGCGCGTTGGCGAGAAACTCGCGCGGGCGCAGCAGTAACGAGGTCGCGGTGTTGTCGACGTATCCATCCGGCACCGGTTGCGGCGCGAACACGCCGTTGACGCCGGAGCCGATCAGCAGCGTGCCCAGCGGCAGTGTAATCGTATACGCCAGCAACGGGCCGATCACCGGCATCGCGACGATCCGGTTGTAGCGTCCGACGCCGCCGGGCCAGGGATAAGCGACCGGCGCCAGCATCACGAGGCCGGCGACGCGCGCCGGATAATCCAGTGCGATGCGTGCGCCGAGCGCGCCGGCCCAGGAATGCACCACGAAGATCGCCCGGTCGATGCCGAGCTTTGCCAGCGCTTCGTCGATCATCCGGCCCTGTATCGCGGGCGTCGAGTCCGCGAGATTGACGCGCGTGCTCCAGCCGTGCCCGGGCCGGTCGATCAGGATCACGCGATGGGTTTTCGCCAGCCGCTCACCGACCGGCTGCCGCATCACTTCGAGGTTGGAACTCGCGCCGTGCAGCATCACGATCGGCGGACCTGCCGGATCCGGCGGGCCGATATCGACAATGTGAAGGGACGCGCCGGCGACCTCGATGATCCGGCCCTGGGCCGGATGCGCCCGCTCTGTCCGCCAAACCCCGGCCTGCGTGACCAGCGCCAGGATCGCCAGCGCCGCCACGACAATCGCTACCACCATTGAAAATGTCCGAATAATCTTTGGCACCAAGGAGATACGGCCGGATTGGGTGCCGGTTTCGGCGGTTTTCCACAAGCCGGCGCCCCCTGTGGATAGCGGGGTCATACTGATGTCATCGGTGTTTTTATACAGTCACACTAACACTTTCGCCATGTGCCGACGTGTCTGATGGCCAGGCCGACGCCTCCGGGACTTTTACCCAAAATCCACAGGAACGCGGGCGGCGCCTAGTATGTTGTTCCACAGTACAATCGGAGGACTATCCATGATTTCCGACACAAGCGAAGCGGCCATCGACCAGATCGTGGCGACCTGCAATGGCGACATCCGCGGCGCGCTGAAGGCGTTGCTGCTGGTCAACGAACAGCTGGAGGCGGAACTGGCGCAGTTCTACGCGGCGGTAGGCCTCGACGGCATGGCCCGCGGCAGCAACGCGCTGCATTAGATTTTTGTTTTGACGCAATTTCTTTACGCGAACCGACTTCGGAACCGCCTTCGATCGAAAGCGCTCTAGCTATTTGTCCTCGCCCGCCGGTCCGGCGGGGGGTGGGTCCTCCACCTTCGGACAGGCGCCGATGGTCGTACGCGCAAGCTTGGCATCGTCGAGCGACTGGTAGGGCCCGCTGCCAAAGGTGGTATTTCCGCCGACTTGTGAGTTGATGACGGGATTGCTGGTGACGATATCGCACTTGCTGGTCGCGCCATTGCCGACCACCCAATAACCACCTTGCGCGAAAACGGTAGAACCGGCCGCGATGATCAGCGCGCCGGCCAGCAGCAACGATTTCATGGCTTCGCTCCTGACAGAACTGACGGCGGATAATAACGCGTTGGCGGAAAACGTTCCGGCCTGACGAAAATCAGGGTTAACCGAGCTAGCGCCAATCGGTTCTGATTGAATCAGATATCGCGGCCTTCGACCTTTTCGGTCAGCGTCTTGACCAGCTCCGGCACCTTTTCGAGGTGCGGGTTGACCGCGAGCGCCTTGCGGAATGCTTCCAGCGCGCGCTTTTCCTCGCCGATGTCCTGCATGATCATGCCGAGCCCGGCCAGCGCGCCGAAATGACGGGGTTCGCGGATCAGCACTTGCTGGATGTCCTCGAGCGAATGGGCGTAGTCGTTCTTCAGATAATAAAGCGTCGCGCGCCGGTTCCAGGCCTCGACATAATCCGGACGCAGCTTGACCACGGAATCCAGCAGCTTCAGCGCGACGTCGGCCTTTTGTGCGTCCATCGCCGCCTTGGCGCGCAGCATCAACAGCGCCGCGGTGTCGCTCGGGGTCTGCATCCACACCGCCCAGATCCGCGCCTCGACATGCTTGGCGCTGGCCTCATCGGGCGCGGCCTTCAGCGCGCCGAACAGGAAGTCGAGACCGCGCGTCCGGTCGGCGCCGACCTTCGGCAATTTGCTCGGCGCTTCCGGCAGCTTCTTCTGTTGCTTGGGCGGCGGGATGACCCGGGGGTCATTCTGGGCAAACGCCATGACCGGCGCAGCCGTCATGACAGCGGCGACAAGGATCGCGATCCGGCAATGGCGGTGTTGCGGGAATCTCAAGGCCATGGGCCAAGTCTAGACGCGTAAAATCGCGCTGCAAAGCAGCAACTCGTCAAAGACCTGTGAAGCGAAACGAAATCGCGAAACGCAATCGAGCGGCTAACAGCCGGTCTCAGCCCTGACGGGCCTTGAAGCGGCGCTGCACCTTGTTGATCACGTAAACCCGGCCCTTACGGCGGACCAGACGGTTGTTGCGGTGGCGACCGCGCAGCGATTTCAGCGAGTTACGGACCTTCATGGGACAATCCTGATGCGTTGAAAGGCCGTGATGGAGGCCGAACCTGCACTACCCGAAAGTGGCAAAATGAGATTTACCCCGCCAGCAGTCATACCGCCCGGGATGGGGCGGTTTCTAAGCCATCGCAGGGGAGAATGTCAATCAAGTCAGGGAAATCCGGCCAATCTGCCTTGGGGAACCGCTATTCGGCTGATTCTCCAGCCATTTTTCCTAAAAATAACGCGTCAATTAGCCCCAGAATTTGGACCCCTGCACGGCGGCGAAACGTATAAGAGGAATCGCTCGCTTGCGTCGCCGACGGCGCCTCCCCGCAGAATGGAACTTGCCTTCTTATGACGACCGCTCCCCGGCCGACCATCAAGACTGCGGTGCTGCCGCCCGACGAGCCCATTAACCTGCCCGCAGGTGCCAGATTGCTGCTGCCGGCCGGCGTGCTGCCGTATCAGCTGAACTGGCCCTACATTCTGGCGATCGGTGGCTATCATGGCCTCGCGCTGCTGGCCTTCATGCCCGGCTATTTCAGCTGGAGCGGCCTGATCCTCGCGATCGTGGGCACGCATCTGTGCGGGCTGTTCGGCATCAATCTTTGCTACCACCGGCTCTTGACCCATCGCGGCCTGAAATGCCCGAAATGGCTGGAGCACACGATGGTTGTGATCGCGATGTCCTGCCTGCAGGAAACGCCGGCGCGCTGGGTCGCGATCCATCGCCGCCATCATCAATTCGCCGACCAGCAGCCCGATCCGCATAGCCCGCTGGCGAGTTTTTTCTGGGCCCATATCGGCTGGATCCTGGTGCATCAGCCGGAGCTGTCGCGGCTCGGGATCTACGAACGCTACGCCAAGGACATTTTGCGCGATCGCTTCTATGTCGGCCTTGAACGCCATAACTGGCTGGTCTGGATCAACCTGATCCAGATGCCGCTGTTCTTCGCTGCCGGTTTCGCCGTGGCCTGGCTGTTTGGCGCGACGCCCGCCGAGGCAACGCAGACCGGCTTGAGCATTCTGCTGTTCGGTGTCTTCGTCCGCACCGTGCTGGTCTGGCACATAACCTGGGCCGTCAATTCGGTGACCCATGTCTGGGGCTACCGGAACTACGAGACCGACGAGGACAGCCGCAACAATTTCGTCGTCGGCCTGATTTCCAACGGCGAAGGCTGGCACAACAACCACCACGCCGACCCGCGCTCCGCGCGGCATGGTCATCGCTGGTGGGAGATGGACAACACCTGGCTCACCATCCGCGTTTTGGCGTGGCTGGGACTGGCGACCGACGTTGTGCCGCCGAGCGCGCATCTCGCCAAGCAGACGGCGGGGAGCAAGCTGACCACGCGAGGTTCGACCGGCGTCCCCGAATAAGCCCTGTCCGACGCCGCTTCAGCTCAAATTGAGCTGCCCGCTGGGCGTGGAGCGGGAGATACGAAGCTCCTCCTCATTCATGTCGGCTGATACATCGGCAAAAAGCGGCGTGCTCAAATAGCGCTCGCCGGTGTCGGGAAGCATGCAGAGAATATTGGCTCCCTTCTCCGCCTCGGCTGCAACCTTGAGCGCGCCGGCAAACGTACCTCCTGAGGTGATGCCGACAAAGATGCCTTCCTGCGTCGCCAGATCCTTGCTGCAGCGGATCGCATCAGCGCCGGAGATCGACAGAATGCGGTCGATGACCTTCATGGCGACTGCATCGTCGGTGAGCTTGGGGATGAAATCCGGTGTCCAGCCCTGCAGCGGATGCGGCTTGAATGCCGGATGCGGCGCCGCCGGGGTGCCGTCCGCGTTCCGCGACTGCGCGGTGCCGCTGACCAACAGTGGCGCATCCGACGGCTCGCAAACGACGATCCTGGTTTCCGGACGCTCCTTGGCCAGCACCCGCGAGACGCCCTTCAATGTGCCGCCCGTTCCATAGCCCGTGACCCAATAATCCAACCGCTCTCCCGAGAAATCGTCGAGTATCTCCCGCGCCGTGGTGAGCGAATGATAATCGGGATTGGCTTCATTCTCGAACTGCCGGGTCATGAACCAGCCGTGGGCCTTGGCAAGCTCGATGGTCTTGTTGATCATGCCGACGGCGCGCTCGGCGGCGGGCGTTACGATGACCTTGGCACCAAGAAACCGCATGAGCTTGCGGCGCTCGACACTGAACGGCTCAGCCATCGTAATCACCAACGGGTACCCCTTGGCTGCGCAGACCATGGCAAGCCCAATGCCGGTGTTTCCGCTCGTCGCCTCGACGACCGTTTGACCGGGCTTGAGTTCTCCGGACTTTTCGGCCGCCTCAATGACCCCGAGAGCCAACCGGTCCTTCACCGAACCAAGCGGATTGAAAGCTTCAATCTTTACAAAAAGATTGATGCCCTGCGGCCCCAGACGATTGATCCGCACCACCGGCGTGTTGCCAATTGTCTCGACGATACTTTGGTATTTCCGTCCCATACTGAATTTTCCCGACATTGCGTTGCTTGTGATGTGCAAAGTTGCGGCTGCAATCGTCACGCTGAGTATCGCGTGGACGCTAGCTGGATTCAGCTTTTCCGGCAATCGATGATGCCAATTGGATGCCGCGCACCGCGGGGCGGCAAATGGACACGTTGTGACATTCTGCCTAGCGGATAAGCCACCGCCTATGCTTTGCTGGCGGGAGGTAGTTTCTCACCGATTCAGGGAATTTTTTTGCCCGGCGAGCGCGTGGAGCGGCGACTGGCGGCTGTGTTGGCGGCGGATGTCGCCGGCTATAGCCGGCTGATGGGTCGCGACGAGGAACGCACTCTCGCGCAGCTCAAGTCGTTCCGAAAGACGCTTGTCGATCCCGGGATCGCCGCGCACCGCGGTCGCATCGTCAAGACCACCGGCGACGGCATGCTGGTCGAATTCGCCAGTGCCGTCGACGCGGCGCGCTGTGCGGTCGAAGTCCAGCGCGGGATGGCCCTGCAAAACACCGACGTGCCACAGGAACTCAGGATCGAATTTCGCATCGGCATTCACGTCGGCGACATCATCATCGACGACAACGATATTTTCGGCGACGGCGTGAATATCGCCGCGCGCCTCGAGGGAATCGCCGCGCCAGGTGGCGTATGTATCTCCGACGATGCGCACCGGCAAATTCGCGGCAAGGTCGATATCGCCTTCGACGATCTCGGAGAGCAGAATCTAAAAAATATAGTCGAACCGATGCGCGCGTGGCACCTGCGGCTGACCGGCGAGGCTGCCTCTGCAATCCGTGCTACTGCGACACGGGTTCAGAACCTGACGCTCCCCGACAAACCGTCCATTGTGGTCCTGCCCTTCGACAACATGTCCGCCGAGCCGGGTCAGGATTACCTCGCTGACGGAATAGTCGAGGCGATTACCGCGGCGCTTTCGTGTATCCGCTCTTTCTTCGTCATCGCGCGCACTTCGGCATTCACCTACAAGGGTCGTGCGACCAATGCGCGCGACGTTGGCAAGGAGTTGGGCGTCGCCTATCTGCTTGAGGGAAGCGTGCAGAAAGCCGGCAACCGCCTTCGCATTATTGTTCAATTGATCGAGACGGAGGGGGGCGCGCACGTCTGGAGTTCACGTTTTGACGGCGGCATCGACGAATTCTTCGATCTCGAGGACCGAATAACGGAGCAGGTGGCGGGCGCCCTGCAGCCCTCGATCCGCATTGCCGAGATCGAGCGGTCGCGACGCAAACGACCGCAAGACCTGGGCAGCTACGACTATACGATGAGGGCGATGCCTCATGTATGGGCGCTCGAGAGGGAGGAGAGCGCCAAAGCGCTGGAACTGCTCGAACAGGCGCTGGCGATCGATCCTCAATACCCGTTGGCTTTATCGCTTGCCGGTTGGTGTCACGCCCAGCGCTCGGTCTACAATTGGGCGGATGACATTGCGGCGAGTCAGGCCATCGCGCGATCGCTCGCGGAGCGGGCAGCAGAAATGAGCGGCGACGATCCGTTTATCCTGACAGTCCTCGGCGCGATTCATACCTTTGTGCGTAACCACGGCACCGCGCGCGTGCTGCTGGAGCGTGCGGTCGCACTCGATCCCAACGCGGCATGGGCCTGGACCAGGCTCGGATGGCTCGAGACTTATGCCGATCGGTCTGAAAAGGCGATCGTGAATTTCGAACGCGCCCTGCGTCTCAGTCCGATTGATCCCATGAATTTCAATAATTATGTCGGGATAGCGTCGGCGCATGAGGTGGCGCAGGACTACGACCAGGCTGTGGCGTTCTACCGGCGCGCGCTCGAGGAAAGGCCGAACGCCAGCTGGATATACCGCAATCTGGCATCGTCACTGTCAGGAGCCGGCCGGGTCTACGAGGCCAAGCAAGCCTTTGCGGAGGTGATGCGCTTTTATCCGGACCTGACGATGTCCAGAATCAAGGAAGCGATGGTATTTTCTCCCGCTGTCATGGACCGGATGGCAGCAAACCTTCGAACGCTGGGCCTCGCTGACTGACGTGGCGTTCGAATTGGACCGGCCGGCTTCCGCAACCGTCCGCTTGCAGCCCATGGCGGACCCCGCAAGCCGCCCGCCCGGCAGATTGATGCGTTCACGGCCTAACCTCACCCCGCTCTAGTTTGGAAATTCGACCATCGCTTCCCCGATCGCGACCTTCTCGTCGTTCTGGTTGCGCACCATGACGTCGATCAAGACCCAGCGCGAGGTTTTCGTCACCTGCTTGGATTTGACGATGCCGGTCGGCTGGATGGTGTCACCGGGCTTGACCGGCTTGACCCAGCGCGTTTCCAGCCGGCGGTGGATGGCGCCGGCCGGATAGGCCCAGTCCGTCAGCATCCGCGAGATCAGCCCGAAATTGTTCATGCCATGCATGATGATGCCGCCGAAATTGGTCTTGCCGAAATTACCCTTCATGAAGTCGTCGTCGAGATGCAGCGGGTTGTAGTCGAGCGAGGCATCGCAAAACAGCCGGATGGATTCGCGGCTGACCGCGAATTTCGGTCCGTCGATGCTGTCGCCGGCATTCAAATTTTCGAAGCTGGTTGTCATGGCGATCTCCGTTCGGTCTAAATTCTATTCGGGCCGGATGGTCCAGCCGCGGCCGGAACAGATCACGTCGCCGTGCTGGTTGAAGAAGACGTTGTCGTGCACCACGAACAGCCGCTCGCGCTTGATGAATTTGTCGAGCGCGCGGGCCTGCAGCGTAATGAGGTCGTTCGGCCGCGCCGGAATATTGTAGCTCCAGGATTGGCCGGCATTGACGGTACCGGGCGAGCGCATCCAGTCATCCGCCGGGGTGCAGGAGAACATCAAGAGGATGTGGATCGAAGGCGGCGCGATTAGCCCGCCATAGCGGGTGGTCTTCGCGTAAGCCTCGTCGAAATAGATAGGATGATCCTCGCCGACCGATTTGCAGTACAGCTCGATTGCTTCCTTGGTCAGCGTATAGGGGATGGTCTTGCGCGGCGCGCCGGGGACGATGTCGTCCCAACCTTTTCGCAGATTGGCGTCTTTCCAGAAATCGGTCTCGAAGGCTTCCGCTTGCGCCATGCCGTCCTCCTTGTTTTGCAGCCCGCTTTTCCGCGATCCGGCTTCTGCCGCCTTGCGGAATTTGTTATATAGTATAATCAATTTATCGAACCGAAAAATCAAGCCGCCGGGAGCCCCAAATGGCCAAGCTGAAGCTGCCCAATATCGACGATGTCGTGGCGATCGACATCCACACCCACGCCGAGGAGCCCTGCGGCATGCATGGCGACGACGGCTACGACGATTTCCAGGCGCAGATGGCCGACTATTTCAAGTCGCCGCACAAGCATCCGCCGACCGTGCCGGAAACCGCGGCCTATTACCGCTCGAAGAAGATCGCAGCCGTGATCTTCCCGGTCGATGCCGAACGCGAGACCGGTTTCCGCCGCTACAACAATGACGAGATGCTGGAAGTCGCCTCCGACCATCTCGACGTCCTGATCCCGTTCGTCAGCATCGATCCCCATAAGGGCAAGCTCGGTGTGCGCGAGGCGCGGAAGCTGATCGAGGAATATGGCGTCCGCGGCTTCAAATTCCACCCGACCATGCAGGGCTTCTACGCCAACGACCGCATGGCCTATCCGCTCTATGAGGCGATCAATGACGGCGGCGCGATCGCGCTGTTCCACACCGGCCAGACCGGCGTCGGATCCGGCATGCCCGGCGGCATGGGCATGCGCCTGAAATATTCCAACCCGATGTATATGGACGACGTGGCGGCGGATTTTCCCGACCTCAAGATCATCCTCGCCCATCCTTCCTTCCCCTGGCAGGAAGAGGCGCTGTCGGTCGCGACCCACAAGCCGAACGTCTATATCGACCTCTCCGGCTGGTCGCCGAAATATTTCCCGCCGATCCTGGTGCGCTACATCAACTCGATCCTGCAGGACAAGATGCTGTTCGGCTCGGACTGGCCGGTGATCACGCCGGACCGCTGGCTGGCGGACTTCGCCAAACTAGAGATCCGCGACGAGATCCGGCCCAAGGTCTTGAAGGCCAACGCGCGGAAGATTTTGGGTATATAAGGAGGCGTCCGGTTGTTGGCGGACGGTTGAACAAGGATGGTGCCCCGTGACCATACTTGCCAAAATCCTTGCCAAAATCGCGCTCCTGTTCGCCGCGATCTCGACCGCAAGCATCGTCCCATGCCGCGCCGCTGAATCACCGCCGATCGTCGTCGAGATCGAGAGTCCGCTCGCCAGTTCGCATCCGCTGCAAGGTTACCTGAGGCAACCCGCCAGCGCAGGCCCCTCGCCTGCCGTCGTCTTGCTGCATAGTTGCGCTGGAAACTGGGCGCGGATCGATCAACGCTGGGGAAAGCGGATCGTGGCCTGGGGCTACGCGGCGCTTACCGTCGACAGTTTTGGCCCGCGCGGCCTGAAGAACTGCGACGACAACCCTCCGAATGATCTGGTTCAGGATCTGGCCCTGGATGGCTACCGGGCTCTGAACTTTCTGGTGCGCGATCCATTGATTGATCCTGCACGCGTCGCGGTGCTGGGTTTTTCGAATGGCGGCCGGTTGGCTCTGATGTCGGTCGAGCATGGTTCCCTGGAACAGGCATCGCCGAACAAGTTTCGTGCTGCCGTTGCTTTCTACCCGCCTTGCCGTCAATTCAAGGGCAACATGACAGTGCCGACGCTGATCCTGATCGGCGAACGCGATGACGTGACGCCTGCCGAAGAATGCCGCAAGATGGTGGACGGCAGGGACGGTTGGGGGATATCAAGGCAGAAGGATCAGGGCGCGCCGATCAGACTGATCGTCTATCCCGGCGCCTTTCACGGCTTCGACGCTTCCAACCTCACGACGCCGATCATGGTGTTGGGGCATCATCTGGAATTCAACCAGTCGGCAACGGACCAATCGATCGCAGCGCTCCGCGAATTCCTCGACGCAACGATTGGCAGGAGAGAGTAAGTCACATGAGCGCAAGCCGCGTGAGAGCAAGGTGAACAAAGCTGTGATATTCGACGCCTGAACAGGCGACCCGATCAGGAGAGGACGGGTGCGGCGCGCATGGTGCCCGCATTGGTCAAACTATCGGCGAGATAATGGGCGAGTTCGCTGACAACGCGGGAGTTGCTGCGACGTCCATGGGAATAAACCAGTTCGACGGTCGGCAATTGCGGCAAACGCAGCCCATGACGAACGATGCGAAGCGGCGGCGCCACCAGCGCCCGCGCCAGTACCGTGATGCCCATGCCTTCCACCGCAGCCGATTTCAGGCACTCAAAACTCGGGCTGACGAAACTGAGGTGCCACTCCCGCTTGTGATCCTTCAACGCCGCGACGGCAAATCGGCGATAAGCGCAGCCTTCCGGGAACAGGATGAGCGGCACGGATTCGCCGGCATCCGGTGAATAATTCGGACCGCTGACCCACACCAGTTGTTCGCGCAACGCGACGGTACCGAGCTTGGCTCCCGTTTCCTGCTTGAAGAATGCCAGATCGAATTCGCCGCGCGCACTGCGCTTCTGCAAATTCTCCGACTGGTTAGCCTCGACTTCCAGTCCCACCATCGGGTGCTTGTTCTTGAAGCGCGCCAGCCACGACGTGAAATCGCGTCCAAAGAAATCCAGCGGCACACCGAGACGGACGAAGCCCGTCAGCACATCGTCCGACATCGAGGCATAGGCCTCGTCGTTGAGTTGCAGAATCCGGCGCGCATACTGCACCAGTTTGCCGCCCTCGGACGTCAATTCGATCACCCGGCCCTTGCGGCGCGAGAGCAGCCCCTTGCCGATCTGGGTTTCGAGTTTGGCGATCTGCTGGCTGACCGTCGATTGCGATCGGCCGACGCTCTCGGCGGCGCGCGAAAAACTCATGGTGTCGGCGACCACCAGAAACGACCGCAAGCAATCGATGTCGAAATTCATCCGCGGCCCCTTAATCGTCAAATACGATACTCGTCATCGTTATTATTCATTTTGTCACTTCAGGCGCCGCTCGTAAAGAAGCAGCGTCGGCCATGCGCACAATCATCCGCACCCCCGGCCAACCCGCCGCAGTGCGGGATGCAAATTCCTTACATCGGGGGAAGCCCATGGTTCGCAACGGGACGTCGCTGGAGGCTGCGCACGCCTCGGTGAAGCTATTGATCGCTGAAAAGCTGAAATACCTGGTGCCGATGACCATCATTTTCTTGGTCGGCTATATCGGCCTGACCATCCTCGCCGGCTTCGCGCGGGATTTGATGGGAACCAAGGTGATCGGCTCCCTCAATCTCGGCTTTACGCTGATCGCACTCAATTATCTGCTGTCGTGGGGACTTGCAATCGTCTACGGGCGCATCGCCAACGATAAATTCGATCCGCTCGCCGCGCGCGTTGCGATGCAAATCTCCGGGCGGGGAAATTGAGATGAACCTCACCCTTGGCATTTTCGGCATCATCCTCCTGATCACGCTCGGCATCACCTATTGGGCGGCCAGGCGCACCTCGACGACCGCCGATTTCTACGCTGCCGACAGCCAGTTGACCGCCGCGCAGAACGGCTTTGCCTTGGCCGGCGACTGGTGCAGCGCCGCGGCCTTTCTTGGCTTCACCGGTCTCACCGCACTCTACGGCATGGACGGCGCGTTCTACGCTATCGGCCCGCTGGTGGCGTTCTGCACGGTGCTGTTCCTGATCGCCGAGCCGATGCGCAACACCGGCAAATACACGCTGGGCGACAT
>JBOHIT010000280.1:0-4061 GCA_050726155.1 Bradyrhizobium sp. | reverse complement strand
GGATGGATTTCGCTGAAGGCGAGGAAGCCGTGGCGGTTGCCGCCATATTCGATGAAGGCCGCCTGCAGTGACGGCTCTACGCGCGTGACCTTGGCGAGGTAGATATTGCCGCGCAGTTGTTTGCGCTGAGCGGTCTCGAAATCAAATTCTTCGACGCGATTGCCGCGGACCACAACGACCCGGGTCTCTTCCGGGTGGGTGGCATCGATCAACATCTTGTTGGGCATTTTGGAGCTCTTGACGGCGGCGGGCGCGGTGCAAGGCGCGCGCAAATTGCGCGGCCCGGTGACGCGACGGTCCACCTGATTCGGGGGTGAGGGGAAGGCCAAAACGCAAACCTTGGCGCCGCGCCGAACGGGGACCCGTCGGAACAAGGCGACGTGCGGAGCTTTCGCTTCGCGTCGGCGCGATCATTCCCTGGGTCTTGGTCGGCAACACAGTCTGGCGCATCAAGCGTCGGCCCGTCTGAACATGTTGGCGGCAAAATTGACCGCCGTGTCTATCGCTGAAAGCCCGGCGCGGCGCCAAAGCGCTCGCCGGCCATCGCATATCGGACCGTTTTGGGTCCTGATAATCAGTTCTGCCGTGTCTTAAACCGTCCCTGGAGCAAGATAGTACCTTGCTAGAAGTTACCTGGGATCGGACGCCGCTCGGGCTCGAAACCGTCTCTCCGTATCAGCCGCGCGCAGCGCTGGCTGTGGAGGGATCGGGAAAGACGCAGGTCCCTTCGACTTGGAAGGTTCCGGCGCTGCACCGGGAGGCTGAACGCGACACAACCGGGAGTATTAGCCGTCAGCACCTCGTACATACGAGGATTGCCGGCCCGGTGCAAGGGAACCATAAGGGAAGCATCGGGGGAGCGTCGCAGCGCGGCAACACTCGTCCCTTTTCGCTTTCGGACCCTTAAGGTTCGATTAACCCTGTGGTTTTAATGCGGTAAGAGGGCTGCTCGGAGGCACCGAATCGTTGGCGAACCGCGCAAATCACCGTATTTTGCTGGGGTGCGGGTTGTTGTGCGCCGCAGCAATTTTGTGGGCCAAAGCCATCGTTCCGAGCGCCGCGCAGGCGCCCGCGGCTAGCCCGGCCACCCCGGCTCCTTCTGTTCAAACCCCGGTCGCCGCGTCGAATTTTCCAATCGCCTCGGACGCCCGACTGGCCGGTGACGGCAAGCAGACCCGTTTCATCCTCGATCTCGACAAGCCGATCCAGTTTCGCGCCTTTGCGCTGGCCGATCCCTATCGGGTGGTCGTCGATATTCCCCAGGTCAGCTTCAAGCTCGCCGCCGGCACCGGGAGCGCGGGACGCGGGCTGGTCAAAGCATTCCGCTATGGCCTCGTTATGCCCGGCGGTTCGCGAATCGTCTTCGACCTGACCGGACCGGCCAAGATCGCCAAATCCTATGTCCTGGAAGCGGCCAACGGTCAGCCCCCCCGGCTGGTGCTGGAACTGGAGGAGGTTGACCGGACCGCCTTTGTCCAGTTGCTGGCGCCGGAAAATCGTCCCGAACTGCGTCCCGCGATCGCGGACGCCAACGCCGCCGTCGGGTCGGCCGACGCGTCCGCAGCGTCAAAGGCGCCCGATCCGCGCCCGCTGATCGTGATCGATCCCGGCCATGGCGGCATCGACAACGGCACCCAGGCCAGCGGCGAGATGGAAAAGAACCTGGTGCTCGGATTTGGCCTGGCGCTGCGCGATCGCATCGAGAAATCAGGCAAATACCGCGTCGTGATGACCCGCACCGACGACACGTTTATTCCGTTGAACGACCGCGTGAAGGTCGCGCGCACCCAGTCGGCCGCGCTGTTCGTCTCGATCCATGCCGACGCCCTGCCGCGGCGGGAGGGCGACGCCCAGGGCGCCACCATCTACACGCTGTCCGACAAGGCTTCCGACGCCGAAGCCGAGCGGCTGGCCGAGGCCGAGAACAAGTCGGACGCAATCGGCGGCGTCAACCTCACGGACGAGCCGACTGAAGTGGCCGACATCCTGATCGACCTCGCGCAGCGCGAGACCCGAACGTTTTCAAACCGGTTCGCCCGCCTGTTGATGGGCGAGATGAAGACCACGGTGCGGATGCACAAGCACCCGCTTAAATCCGCTGGCTTCCGCGTACTCAAGGCGCCCGACGTGCCCTCGGTGCTGGTTGAACTCGGCTACGTCTCGAACAAGGGCGACCTCCAGCTTCTCGTCTCGGAAAACTGGCGGAACAAGACCGTCGGTTCGATGGCGCAGGCGATTGATGCATTTTTTGCCAAACGGCTGGCAACCGCCGGGGCAGGCAAATGAAAACCGGATGAAACTGCAGATTAAATGCACGTCGTGCTGCGGCCGAAGCCCTAGTTTGGCCACAGCGGCAGCGGTATAGAAAACTACCGCAGGGTCTTCGGAATCGGCCATTATTGTCCGGCGGCCCCTCCATTATTCGCCTCCCGCAACGGCGGTCCGTTGGGTGGGGGCTGGTGCGCCGGATTTGTTGGCAAGGCAGACGCCGAACGTGACGGCGCAAGGGTTGGAACGGAATTTCGATAATGCGCTTGCTGGTGCGGTTTTTGGGTTTCCTGTTCGCCGCCGGAACCGTGGTTTTCCTGGTCGGCGTCGCCGGCGTAGCGGGCGCGATCTGGCATTTCTCCAAGGAC
Source organism: Bradyrhizobium sp. (assembly GCA_050726155.1). Taxonomy (GTDB): domain Bacteria; phylum Pseudomonadota; class Alphaproteobacteria; order Rhizobiales; family Xanthobacteraceae; genus Bradyrhizobium. The sequence goes on along the minus strand of JBOHIT010000280.1, from coordinate 1,425 downwards.
TTGCCGGACTATTCGCAGCTTCAGGATTATGAACCTCCGGTGATGACGCGCGTGCACGCCTCCGATGGCGCGCTGCTCGGCGAGTATTCCAAGGAACGCCGCCTCTATCTGCCGATCCAGGCGGTTCCGAAGCTGGTGATCAACGCGTTCCTCGCCGCCGAAGACAAGAACTTCTACGAGCACGGTGGCATCGACTTCTCCGGCATGGCGCGCGCCGCCGTCCTCTACGCCCAGAACTACGGTTCCAACCGCCGTCCGCAGGGTGCGTCGACGATCACCCAACAGGTCGCGAAGAACTTCCTGCTCACCAACGAGGTCTCGTTCGCCCGCAAGATCAAGGAAGCCTTGCTGGCGATGCGCATCGAGCGCGCCTATTCAAAGGACCGCATCCTCGAGCTCTATCTCAACGAAATCTATCTCGGCCTCGGCGCCTACGGCATCGCCGCCGCGTCGCTGGTCTATTTCGACAAATCCGTGAACGAACTGACGATTTCGGAAGCCTCCTATCTGGCGGCGCTGCCGAAAGCGCCGGCGGCGCTGCATCCGGTGCGCAACCGCGACCGCGCGATCGAGCGCCGCAACTACGTGGTCGACCGGCTGTTGGAAAACGGCTGGATCAAGCAGGCCGATGCCGACAAGGCGCGCAAGGACCAGCTGGTGGTGAACAGCCGCGGCAATGGCGCTCACATCTTCGCCGGCGAGTATTTCGCCGAGGAAGTCCGCCGCGATATCTTCGAACGCTACGGCGAAAAGAAACTCTATGAAGGCGGCCTTTCGGTCCGGGCAACGCTCGATCCGAAGATGCAGGTGATGGCGCGCACGACCATGGTCGCCGGTCTCGTCAGATATGATGAAGCGCAGGGCTGGCGCGGCCCCGTCAGCAAGCTCGACATTTCAGGCGATTGGGGCGTGAAACTTGCCGACACGAAATCACTTGGCGATATCTCGCCGTGGCGGATGGGCGTGGTGCTGGAGACCAGCGACCAGTCGGCGCGGATCGGCTTCCAGCCGGGCCGCGAACTGGGCGGCGCGGTCTCCAAGCAACGGACGACGGGCATCATCACGCTGGATGGTGTGAGATGGGCGAAGGCGGCAGCCGGACCGAGCAAGGGCCGCCAGCCGACGTCAGTCGCACAAGTGCTGGCGCCCGGCGACGTGATCTATGCCGATCCCCTGTTCGACAAGGACGGCAAACCCGTCGAAGGCCAGTTCCGGCTGCGTCAGTTGCCGGAAGTGTCGGGCGCGATGGTGGCGATGGACCCGTGGACCGGCCGCGTGCTGGCGATGGTCGGCGGCTTCTCGTTCGACCAGAGCCAGTTCAACCGCGCCACGCAGGCCTATCGCCAGCCGGGATCGTCGTTCAAGCCGCTGGTTTACTCGGCAGCGATGGACAACGGCTACACGCCGTCGACCGTGGTGATCGAT
>JBOHIT010000279.1:0-19520 GCA_050726155.1 Bradyrhizobium sp. | reverse complement strand
GCGATGGCCATCAACGACCTTCCGATCCTGTCGGCGCTGCGCTCCAAGATGCAGTGGCACCAGGAACGCCAGCGGGTGCTCGCCGAAAACATCTCCAACGCCAACACCCCGAACTTCAGGCCGCGCGATCTGGTCGAGCCGAAATTCAACGCCAAGGGGGTCCCCGCCAGCGTCGGCGGAGCCATGGGGTCGCTGGCGATGATGCGCACCTCGTCCAGCCATATCGGCGTGTCCGGCGGCGTGCAGACCTTCGACGGCGACGGCGGCAAGAGCGGGTTCCTGACCCGGCCGGCCGGCAACGCCGTCAATCTCGAAGACCAGATGATGAAGGTTTCCGCCAACCAGATGGATTACGCGGCGGCGACCTCGCTCTACAGCCGCAGCCTTGGGCTTCTCAAAACCGCCATCGGCAAGCGCTGACGCGCCGCTCTGTAAGGGAATCGGATCATGGCAGATGATGGTGGAAGTGACTTCGCCCGCTCGATGAGCATCGCGACCTCGGGCCTGCGCGCGCAGGCCGGGCGGATGCGGGTGATCTCGGAAAACATCGCGAATGCGGACTCGACCGCGCCGACTTCGGCCGCCGATCCGTATCGCCGCAAGGTGCCGACATTCTCCTCCGCGCTCGACCGCACGATCGACGCCAAGGTGGTGACGCTCGGCAAGGTGCGCACCGACCAGTCGGCGTTCCGCATCAAGCACGAGCCGAGCAATCCGGCGGCGGATGCTGCCGGCAACGTCAAATATCCCAACGTCAATCCGCTGGTCGAAATGACCGACATGCGCGAGGCCCAGCGGTCCTACGAAGCCAACCTCAACATCATCAGCGCCACGCGCCGGATGATTCAACGCACGCTCGACATCCTCAAGGCCTGAAACAGGAATCATAGACCATGGCTTCACCGACCGTTGCCGCAAACGCCTACGCCGCGCTTTCGCGCATGATGGAAACCGGCGGCGCCGAGAAGGGCGCCCAGACCTCGGGCGGCCCGTCGTTCGGCGCGATGCTCAAGGATGCCGTCGGCAGCGTCATGGAAGCCGGCAAGAAATCCGACGCCCAGACCATGGCGATGACCTCGGGCAAGGCCAACGTCATGGACGTGGTGACGGCGGTGGCCGAGACCGACGTCGCGGTCTCGACCCTGGTGTCGGTGCGCGACCGGGTGATCCAGTCCTACGAAGACATCATGAAGATGCCGATCTGATAACGCCGTCATTGCGAGCGAAGCGAAGCAATCCATCTCGCCGCGAAAAGAAAGAATGGATTGCTTCGTCGCAAGGGCTCCCTTGCACAAACGCTCCGCGTTTGTCGCAGGCAATGACGGGCCCAGATACTTCTACTTCCAGAGTAGTCAGGAAATGTCATGACCGGTGCTGAAACCCTCGACGTGGCGCGCGATGCGATCTGGACCATCGTCGTGGTGTCGTCGCCCTTGATGGTGGTCGGCCTCGTGGTCGGCGTCGTGGTGTCGCTGTTCCAGGCGCTGACCCAGATCCAGGAACAGACGCTGATCTTCGTGCCGAAGATCCTGGCGATCTTCGTGACATTATTGCTGGCTTTGCCGTTCATGGCGGATTCGCTGCAGGGGCACATGATGCGGATATCGTCGCGAATCATAGGCGGTTGATGCACTGTGTCTAGGCCATGCGCATCGATATCTCCCTGCTGCCGGCCCTTGCCGCCACCTTCATGCTGGTGTTCGCCCGCGTGGGGGCGATGGTGATGCTGTTGCCGGGGTTTGGCGAGAGCAATATCCCGGTCCGGATCAAGCTTGCGATCGCGCTGTTGTTGACGCTGATCATCCTGCCGCTGCACCGCGCCGCCTATCAGGTCGATCTGACCTCGCTGACCGCGCTCGGAGTGTTGATGGTGCACGAGATCGTCATCGGCGTGGTGCTCGGGGCCACCGCGCGGGTAACGCTGTCGGCGCTGGCGGTCGCGGGCTCGGTGATCGCTCAGCAACTCGGCCTCGGCTTCGTGACGGCGGTCGATCCGACCCAGGGCCAGCAAGGTCTCTTGATCGGCAACTTCCTCACCATTCTCGGAATGACGCTGTTGTTTGCCACCGACAGCCATCATCTGGTGATCTCGGCGCTGAACGAGAGCTACCGGATCTTCTCGCCGGGCGAGACGATGCCGACCGGCGATGTCGCCGCATTGGCGACGCGGGCTTTCGCGGCCGCCTTCAAGATTGGGATGCAGTTGTCGGCGCCGTTCCTGGTGTTCGGCCTCGTCTTCAACCTCGGGCTCGGCATCCTGGCGCGGCTGATGCCGGCGATGCAGGTCTATTTCGTCGGCGTGCCGCTCTCGATCATGATCGGCTTTTTGATCTTCGCCCTCGTGATCTCGGCGATGATGGGCACCTATCTGAACTACTTCACCGGCGTCATGCACGACCTGACACCGCTGCGATAAGACAAAAGCCGGGGCGCCGCGATGGCCGACGATAGCGACGACAAAACAGAAGACCCTACGCAAAAACGTCTCGACGACGCGCATGCGAAGGGGGACGTTGCCAAGAGCCAGGAAGTCAACACCTGGTTCGTGATCGCGGGCGCGACGCTTGTGTTGTCGACCTTCTCGGGTTCGATCGGCGGCGGCATCCTGATGCCGCTGCGCAACCTGATCGCCAATTCCGGGATGCTGCGCACCGACGGCACGGCGCTGCTGCAACTCGGCAATACGCTGGGCATCGCCATCCTGGCGGCGATCGGCGTGCCGCTGTTGATGCTGATGATCGCAGCCATTGCCGGCAACATGATCCAGCACCGGCTGGTGTGGTCGGCGGAATCGCTGACACCGAAATTCAGCAAGGTCTCGCCCGGCGCCGGCTTCAAGCGCGTTTTCGGCAAGCAGGCGCTGGCGAACTTCCTCAAGGGCGTCTTCAAGCTGGTCGCGCTCGGCGTCGTCATGATGGCGGTGCTGTGGCCGGAGCGGCACCGGCTGGAATCGTTCCTTGCCTTCGACCCGGCGGCGATCCTCGGCATCACCACCAGCCTGACGCTGCACCTGATGGGGGCGGTGGTCGCGATGCTGGCCGCGGTCGCGATCGCGGATTACTTCTTCCAGTACCGGCAATGGTTTGAGCGGCAGAAGATGTCGCTGCAGGAGATCAAGGACGAGTTCAAGCAGTCCGAAGGCGACCCCCACATCAAGGGCAAGATCCGCCAGTTGCGCCAGCAGCGCATGAAGAAGCGCATGATGGCTGCGGTACCCAGTGCCAGCGTGATCATCACCAACCCGACCCACTATTCGATCGCGTTGTCCTACGACCGTGGCATGTCGGCGCCGGTCTGCGTCGCCAAGGGCGTCGACAATATCGCGTTCAAGATCAGGGAGATCGCCAAGAAGCACGACATCCCGATCGTCGAAAACGTGGCGCTGGCGCGCGCACTCTACGCAACCGTCGACATCGACGACGAAATCCCGGTCGAGCACTATCATGCGGTCGCCGAAATCATCGGCTACGTCATGGGGTTGAAGCGCGGGATCGGCGGCCGGCCGAACTGATAGATGGACCAGAAATCGCCTTGAAATGCCCTTAACTCACAGAATGACCGCCTGATGGACTTGCGCTTCCCGGTCCGATTCAGGCACTCAGGAGAGGCGCGCAAATCAGCGCGCCATCTCCATGCCGATGGGCCGCGTCCCCTGCCATGACCGCCGAAACCGACAGCCATCCGTCCCACGAGCCCTTCGCCGCCCCCGAGCCGGCGCGGCGCAGCGGCAGCATCGTGCTGGTGCTGCTGGTGGCCGCCGGCATCGTCGCGATCGCCGTGGTGCTGATGACCATCGGCCGCGCCCAGGCCCAGCCCTATATCCTCGGCGTGCTGGCGCTGCTGGCGATGGTCGGGCTGTTCAATTTGTTCGCCTTTGCCGCGGGCATCATCCGTTTCACCGACCGCACCGCCGATGATCCCGTCATGGGGCGCATCGCCGACCACGCCTATGACGGGCTGGCGGTCACGGATTCGCGCGGCCACGTGGTCTATTCCAACGCCGCTTACCTGGCGCTGACGGGGGCCGCCTCCGCCCAGGAGGTGCGCCCGATCGAGCGCGTCTTCATCGGCAATCCCGACGTCTCGGAAGCGGTATTCCGCCTGCTCAAGGCGGCGCGCGAAGGCAAGCGGCAGCAGGAAGAGGTCAGGATCGCCGGCCAGGACGGCGCCCAGGGCCGCTGGCTGCGGATGCGGGTCCGCCCGCTCGGCGCCAGCAAGCGCGAGGCGAAATATTCGGTGTGGTCGATCGCCGACATCACGCGCGATCGCGAACGCCAGGAGGACGTGTTCAAGGAATTGCAGCACGCGATCGAATACCTCGATCACGCACCGTGCGGCTTCTTCTCGGTCAGCCCCGCCGGCGACGTCGTCTATGTCAATGCGACGCTGGCCGGCTGGCTCGATCATGACCTTGCCGAAATCGGGTCGGGCGGCTTGAAGCTGGCCGATATCGTCTCGGGCGACGGGGCGTCGCTGTTGACCTCGATCGTGGCGGTGCCGGGCGAGGTCAAGACCGAAGTGCTCGACATCGATCTGCGCATGCGCAACGGCAAGACCATGCCGGTGCGGCTCTATCACAAGCTGGCGTTCGGCGCCGACGGCGTCCCCGGCGCGTCGCGGACGCTGGTGATCAGCCGCGCGCGCGACGAGCATTCCGATCCGGAGCGCGCCGCCGAAGTGCGCTTCATGCGCTTCTTCGACCATACGCCGATGGCGATCGCGACCGTGGACCGCGCCGGCGCCGTGGTGCGCGCCAATGCGCGCTTCGCCAAGCTGGCGCAAAGCCTGAGTGCGGACGGTGCGGCGAACAAGTCGATCTTCCGCACCGTGAACGCCCGCGACCGCAACCTGCTGATTGCGGCGATCAACCAGGCGGCCGAAGGGCAGGGCGACATCGCGCCGGTCGAGGCCATGCTCGACGGCGTCAAGGAGCGCTGGGGCCAGTACTTCGTCACCGCGGTCGAGGAGAACGAGCGCGAGACCGAAGCCGCCATCGTCTACATGCTGGAGACGACGGAGCGGCGCACGCTCGAGAACCAGATCAACCAGTCGCAGAAGATGGACATGGTCGGCCAGCTCGCCGGCGGCATCGCGCACGATTTCAACAACGTGCTCTCGGCCATCATGATGGCGAACGACTTCCTGCTGAACGCGCACAAGCCGACCGACCCGTCGTTCCAGGACATCATGCAGATCAAGCAGAACGCGACCCGCGCGGCGACCCTGGTGCGGCAGCTATTGGCATTCTCGCGCCGCCAGACGCTGCGGCCGCAGGTGCTCGATCTCGGCGACGCGCTTTCCGATCTCACCATGCTGCTGCGCCGCCTGATCGGCGAGAAGGTCAAGCTCGACCTCGTGCATGGCCGCGACCTCTGGCCGGTGAAGGTCGACGTCTCGCAATTCGAACAGGTGATCGTCAATCTCGCCGTCAACGCCCGCGACGCGATGGCCGACGGCGGCAAGCTGCAGGTGAAAACCAGCAACGTCACCACGGACGAGGCCGCGCTGTTGTCCTACAAGGGCATGCCGGCGGCGGATTATGTCCGGATCGACGTCTCGGACACCGGCACCGGAATTCCCGCCGAGATCGTCGACAAGATCTTCGAGCCGTTCTTCTCGACCAAGGAAGTCGGCAAGGGCACCGGCCTTGGCCTGTCGACCGTCTATGGCATCGTCAAGCAGACCGGCGGTTTTGTGTACGTGGATTCGAAGGCCGGCGAGGGCACCTCGTTCCGTATCTTCCTGCCACGGCACCGTCCCGAACTGGAAGCCGCACCCGAACCGCAGGTCGCCAATGGCGCCGCCAGGGAAGCCGCCGCCGAGCCGCCGAAGCCGCAAGCGGATCTGACCGGGCAGGGCACCATTCTCCTGGTCGAGGACGAGGACGGCCTGCGCTCGCTGAACGCCCGCGGCCTTCGCTCGCGCGGCTACAGCGTGATCGAGGCCGCCAACGGCGTTGAGGCGATGGAAGCGCTCGAGGAAAAGAACGGCGCCGTCGATCTCGTCGTCTCCGACGTGGTGATGCCGGAAATGGACGGCCCGACGCTGCTCAAGGAAATGCGGCAGCGCAACCCCAACCTCAAGATCATCTTCGTCTCCGGCTATGCCGAGGAAGCCTTCGACAAGAGCCTGCCGGAAAACGAGCAGTTCGCCTTCCTCGCGAAACCCTTCGCGCTCAGCGCGCTGGTCGCGAAGGTGAAGGAGACCATGACGGCGTCGTGACGCCGATCCGGCCGGGGCTATTCGATGATCGAGTCGGCCCGCATCTGGACGATGGCAGGGATGGTCAACCCGAGGGCTGCCGCTGTCTTCATGTTGACAACGAACTCGAATTTCGTCGGCTGCTCGATCGGCAGATCGGACGGCTTTACGCCCTGAAGAAGTTTGATGAGGAGCGGGGCCATCTGATCCCGGTACGAAATCACAATGCTTGGGCCATATGCAACGAGGCCGCCCCGCGCTGCCATTTCCGACCATTGATAGATCGCAGGCAGCCGAACCTGCGCTACGGCAGCGATAACAGGCTGCGCATTGTTGAAGAACAGGGGTGAGGCAAGAACATTGATTGCTTCTTCGCCGGCGGACTTCATCGACTCGATGGCCGCGCCAACTTCGCCAAAATCCCGCACGGCATAAATCGTGAGCGATACGCCGTTGACTCTGGCAATTGATTTGACCGCGTCCAGTTCGAGCGGCCGGTTTGTATTGCTGTCGGAAAGCGCACCGATGCGGCGCGCGGAAGGGACCACTTCCATCAGTATCTGCTGGCGCTTGCCATCGAGATCGGATGCCAGAATGCTGACGCCCGTCACGTTGCCGCCGGGGCTTGCCAGCGATCGCACCAGACCCGAACCGACCATATCGTCGGTCATGCCGAGAATGGGGATGGTGGAGCTGGCGCGCTGGGCCGCCCGAATCGCAACATCGCCGGCGCACAGGAGGACATCGACGCCCCGGGCAACCAGTTCTTCGGCGTGGTTCGCAAACTGATCGTATCTCAATCCATAGCCGTCCCGATCCACGATCAGGTTCTCGCCATCGACGTATCCGAGATTTCTGAGGCGCTCCATGAACGCGACGTGGTGTGGCGCCGAGATCGGAGCAGAGTGAAGGCCGCCGATCCTGAATACGCGCTTCGTCGGCTGCGCTGCGGCGCCGGACGATGCAATCGATAGCGCGCTCCCGAGCCACCCAAGAAATCCGCGCCGGTTCATCGCGTCATCCTTCCGCTTGCGTTATCGATTATAGGGCAAAGCTCGAACATCGCTACCAGATCGAAGTTTCTCTCGCTGGGAGAGAGCGCCGGCTTCGCCGCCTGGCTGCCCGGCGGGCCCGCAAACCTGAACAACCCGGCTAAGCGCTGTCCCGGCGCTTGAACCGGACGCCGGTCACGACCATACATTTGCCGTTCTGAACGGGGTTAAGGTGTGCGGCCGCTGCCGGCCTGACCGCGCACGGCGCTGACGCTGTTCGAGAAGGCAAGCTGCATGACAGATCCTGCCATGGTCCCCGAGGCGGCTGAAGCCGCGGAAGCGGTGCATTTCCTGCGCCGTTTCGCCGACCTGATGTCCAACGGGCAAAACGCCGAATATTTGGTGCGCGCGGCCGATATGCTCGAAGTCCTGATGGCGCGGGTTTCCGCCAGTTCGGACGAGGAACAGCTGTGGCGGTACAAGTACGAAACCCTGACCCATCAGAATGACGAGCTGGAGACCGAATGCGAAAGCCTGCGGCACGATATCGAGCGGCATGTGAAGCTCTCCAGTTTCATCATCACCGAGCGCGATACGATCACGACGACGCTGGAAGGCCGGGAAGCCGAGCTCCGCGAACGCGGCGACGCATTGCAGCGTGAGCAGGACGCTTTGAAGCGCGAACAGGACGCGGCTGTGACGAAATCGCAGGCGCACGAATTGGCTTTCGGCGAGCTGCGCACGGAGTTCGATCAGGAGCGCGTCGCCCTGAAGGCAAGTCTCGCTGCGAGCATCAAGCAAACCGAGCAGCAGCGTAGCGAGTTTCATCGCGAGCGCGACGAACTCTCGGCCAAGCTGTCGCAGGGCGAGGCGGTCATGGCCGAGTTTCGCCTCGCCTTTGATCACGAGCGCGACGATTGGCGCACCAGACTCGCGGCACGCGAGGACGAACTGGCGGCGATCCGCGTCGCGGCTGCAAACGAACACGAGGACCTTCAGCAGCGGATCGAGGCGCTTGAGACCAAGCGGGAGGAGCTTCGATCGGCGTTCGACCGGATCAGCCAGCTCGGCGTTGCCGCGACCGACCACCGCGCGGACGCCCCGGGCGGTTCGCCTTCGCTGCCATCCCGTGATCCGGATTCGATGCCGCAGGAGAACCGGGAGAACAGCGCAGTCGTGCCGAAAGAGACCCTGCGGCAGGCCCGCGCCCAGTTCGAATTTCTGGCCAGGGAATGCGTCCGCCGCGGCGATGTCGCGACGCAGGCGATGTGCGAGCTCGGGGCCCACACGATGGATCAGGCGCTCGTTGCCGAGGAAACGCCCCATTCCTCGCCGGTCGGCGAGGTGGCGTTGAGCATCCTTGAACCGATTGTTGGACCGATCTCTGGAGCCGGCTCTGTCGCCCATCCGACTCGGCAGGTCGGTGCGGAAAACTACTGAGTTCCAATGGGTTCAAGCCCACAACCGGCCTAATCGTCACATCCCCGCGACTGAGGGCCGCAGCCGCTGTTCCTGTTTACGGCTTCACTTTTAGGCAGCGCTGCCCATCTTAGGGGTTGCTTCCCCATGCCGGGGATTGAGGAAAAAGACATGCATTTCTCGCAACGCACGCGCGGAATTGTTCGGGCCTTCGCCGTGGTGCTTTCGCTGGCGATACCCCTCGCGATGGCAATCTCTTCGGCTGACGCCCGTGTCGGCGGTGGCGGCAACTCCGGTTCGCGAGGGTCGCGGACCTATTCTGCCCCGCCGAGCACGACCACAGCGCCTAATGCGGCGCAACCGATGAACCGTACCTTTACCCAGCCGGGCGCACCGGCGGCCGCAGGTGCCGCCGCTGGCGCTGCCAAGGGCGGGTTCTTCAGCCGGCCCGGTATGGGCATGATGATGGGCGGTCTCGCAGCCGGCTTCCTCGGCGCTGGCCTGTTCGGCATGCTGTCGGGCGGCGGGTTGGCCGGCGGCCTCGGCGGATTGTCGTCGATCATCGGCCTCGTGCTGCAGCTCGGCTTGATCTTTATCGTGGTCAAGCTGGCGATGTCGTGGTGGCAGCGCCGCCACACACCGGCGAACGCTTATGCCTCCGGGCCCGCCGTGGGCGCGGCGCCGCCGCAGACCGGCGGCGGCTTCGGCTCCGGAATGGGCTTTGGACTGGGATCGAGCGCCCCCGCGCCGCTTGAGATCCAGCCCGCGGACTACGAAGCGTTCGAACGGCTGCTCGGCGAGACCCAGGCCGCATGGTCGAACGAGGACGTCGCCAAACTGCATACGCTGGCCACGCCCGAAATGGTGTCGTACTTCACCAAGGACCTTGAGCAGAACAAGGCCAACAACGACATCAACAAGGTGACCGACGTCAAGTTGCTGCAGGGCGACCTGTCGGAAGCCTGGCGGGAAGGCGAAACCGACTACGCGACCGTCGCGATGCGGATCTCGCTGGTCGACAAGACGCTGGAGCGCGGTACCAACCGTGTGGTCCACGGCAGCGATACGCCGGTCGAGGTGACGGAAGTGTGGACCTTCGCGCGGCAACGCGGCGGAAACTGGGAAGTTTCGGCGATCCAGCAGAGTTCTTGATCGATCGCTGACTTAAAGGATATCAGGCGCCGCGGTTCATTCCGCGGCGCCTTTTGTTTTGCGCTTGCGAATTCGGAATAATGCGTGCAGCTCCGGGTTGTTGACTGCGTGCCAATAAGAACAATCGGGAGGAACTTCGATGAATTTTGTTTCCAGGATGATTTCGCCGGCCTGCGTCGCCCTCGCGGCAATCTCGGTTCTCGCCGCCGCACCCGCGCAGGCGCAATCGGCCGACACCAGCTTCTTCGTGACCAGCACCCCGATCGGCAACGGCGGCAATCTCGGCGGTCTCGCCGGCGCCGACAATCAATGCCAGACGCTGGCGCAGGCAGCCGGCGCCAACGCCGGGGGAGTCAAGGTTTGGCGCGCTTACCTGTCCACCCAGGCCGCCGACGGCAAGCCTGCGGTCAATGCGCGCGACCGCATCGGCAAGGGACCGTGGAAGAACGCCAAGGGTGCGGTGGTCGCCAAGGACGTCGCTGAGCTGCACGGCACCAACGCACTCACCAAGCAGAGCGCGCTCTCCGAGAAGGGCGACGTCATCAACGGCCGCGGCGATACCCCGAACCGCCACGACGTGCTGACGGGCTCGCAGCCGGACGGGACGGCCTTTGCAGCCGGCGAGGACCGCACCTGCAAGAACTGGACGAGCAGCACGCAGGGTGCTGCGATGGTCGGGCATATCGATCGCATCGGCCTGCGCGACGACGACGCCTCGAAATCCTGGAACTCGTCGCACCCCTCGCGCGGCCCCGATGGCGGCTGCTCGCAGAACGACCTCAAGAGCACCGGCGGCGACGGCCTGATGTATTGCTTCGCGGCGAATTGACGAAGTCGTTCCGGAATGGTGCGTTAGCACCATATCCGGAATTTCGAGATTCCCCGATGTGCAATTGCACATCTGAGGTTCGATCTGCATCGCCCCGGAATGACGGAAGCAAATCCATGAAGATCATCGACGCGCAGATCCATATCTGGTCGCAAACCGTGACGCCGACTTCCGGCCTGCATCGCAAGGTCGCGAGGTTCACGGCCGAGGAAGCCTTGCGGGAGATGGACGCGGCGGGGGTGGACGCCGCGTTGATCCACCCGCCGCGTGGCTGGGATCCGGATTCCAATGCACTGGCGATCGAGGCGGTCCGGAAATATCCGGACCGCTTTGCCATCATGGGCAATTTCGCGCTCGAAAACCCGGACGAACGCAAGCGGATCCATGGCTGGCGCCAACAGCCGGGCATGATGGGCCTGCGCTGGCCGCTGCTGCTGGAAGAACACCAGAAATGGCTCTACGACGGCTCGCTCGATTGGCTGTGGCCGGCGGCCGAGAAGGAAGGGCTGCCGCTGGCGATGATGGGCGGACTGTTCCTGCCGAAGTTTCGCGAGATCGCCGAACGTCATCCCGGGCTAAAGTTGATCCTGGATCATTGCGGCCTCAACCGGCACGGCCGCGATGCGGCGGCCTTCGCCCATCTCGATGAATTGGTGACGCTGGCGCAACTGCCCAACATCGCCGTCAAGGCGACCGGCGCGCCGCATTACTCGACCGAGCCCTATCCGTTCCGCAATATCCATGACGGGCTGCATCGCATCTTCGACGCCTTCGGGCCGAAGCGGATGTTCTGGGGCACCGACATCACGCGAATGCCGTGCAGCTACCGGCAATGCGTCACGTTCTTCACCGAAGAGCTGCCGTGGCTGAAGGGGGCAGATCTGGAAAACGTGATGGGCCGCGGCCTCTGCGCCTGGATCGGCTGGGACTATGCGCGCGTGCGCGGGTAGGACGCGGACCCATTGGCCGCGAGTTCATACCGGATGATTCGAGGCTCACGCTGGGGGAATGTATCACGTTCAAAGCCGATGCCTTCAACCGACGAAACCGGACGTGACGCGGACATGCCAAAATAGAGGCGGGTGACCCAAATGAGACATTTAGGTAGCGCGAACAAAGGCGACCGGAACTAGTCTTCAAATATCGCGGAGAAAATTGCCATCAACCCTAGCCCAACCATAACCACTAGAAACATGAACGTGCTGACAAATTCGCCCGGGTCACTCGTGAACGTGACGTAGTGCGCAGGCCGTAGGCTATAGGTCACGTAAAGCTGTCCGGTCAGCAGCCATTCGGTCAGGCGGCAGCCGAAAATCCAAACTAAGATAACGGCTAGGCCGACGTTCAACCAGGTCTTGAATGAAAGCATAGGGAATCGTCCGCCACTCCCACCTAAGACCTCTGGGCATTTCCGTTCGCGGCTTTGGCGGCAGCTTCTAGGTCGAAACTCGTGGCGCTGCGAGTAAGGCCGAACTTTCTCACGATATACCAGCCAGCCAAATATCCGATGAACATTCCAAAGGCTGCCGAAGCTAGCGTGGCAGGGCCCTTTTCACCGAGCAACTGGCTAGCGAGCCTTCCCGTCAACAAGTCTGTCAGCGCAAAGACCACGACGCCTAACAATGCCCAGAAGACAGGGACGGGAATAGACCTGATGATCGTCAAAGGACTGCCTCTTTTTGTCAGTCTGACATTGGCCCAGAAAAATTAAGGAGTGCCTGAAACGATATGTAGAAGTTGAGGCGCGATTTTGCCTTTGGCACTTTTCGGACCAGGTGCGATGTTCGACCTGAATCCGCTATGTGGACCAAAGCGGACTTCCGCCGACCACTCTGAGTTTATGCTTCACGCCCTGATCGTGCGAGGTCACGGCCCGCGCCGTTTACGAATTGTTAGCGACGTTCAATAAGGTAAATTTTGTTTTCAAGTTGACGCATCTTGCGCCTGCGCTAGACCATCAGGTCAACGGAGTTGCGCGCAACTTCGCAGGATTTTTTCTCAAAGCCAGCAGGTATAATCATGTCTCGCGTTATTGCCGCAACCTTCGCCACCGCGCTCGCCGCCGCCGTTATCCCGACCGCCGCTTCCGCCGGCTGCTATTCGTGCTACCAGCCGCAGCCCTGCTGCCAGCAGTATGTGCAGCAGGTCCAGCCGGCAGAGTACCGCACCGTGCAGGAAACCGTGATGGTTTCGCCCGGCCGTACCATCGCCTATCGCACCCCGCCGCAGTATCGCACCGTGATGGTGCCGAAGACCGTGATGGTCTCGCCCGGCGGCGTCCACTACGAACGGACTGCCCCGCGCTACGCCACGCAGGAGCGCGTTGAAATGGTGACGCCGGCCCGCGCCTATTATGCGCCGGTCGCGCCGCGCTGCAGCACCTGCGGCTACTGAGCCTCGCGCAAGTCGCCATCGCCTCTCCCCGTCGCCCTGGTCGACGACGGGCTGTGCGATCGCGGCGCCTGATGCTCGCTGGTCAAGCCGTCATCCGGCTTTGAGGCCGCCTTTCAGGCGGCCTTTTTCTTTGTCGCCTTCTTGACGGTTTTCTTGGCGGTCTTCTTCTTTGCGGCTTTCTTCACGGTCTTCTTGGTCGCCTTCTTGGCCGTCTTCTTCTTGGCAAGATAAGCAGCGACATTCTTCGAGGAGTGTCCGGCAGCGGCGACCGCCGCCTTCAGTCTGGCCGGCGTGATCTTGAACTTCTTCGACCAGTAACGGACTTCATGGGGCTGGCTCAGCGCGATCAGGTTACGGTCGGCCGCCTTGTGCTTCAGTTCCTGGATGTAGGCTTCCACTTTTCTGGCGGAGTGGCCCACCTTCTTGACGGCGGCCTTCAGCTGCGCCGGCGTGATCTTCAATTTCTTCGACCAATAGGCGACTTCGTAGGACTCGCCGAGTGCGATCAACGCGGCATCAGCACCGCCACGCTTTTTCTTGTTATCCGCCATCCCATGCTCCTGTCGTGTTGAGAAATCGACGCGTCAGACGGCGCAACCTAACACGGCCTCTCGGCTTCGGACAGATTCATGGCTGTGGAGAATTCGCCCGGCCATTGGCCAGGCCGCAACGTGGCGCGGGCTATGCCGCCGCTGTCGTGCGCGCCGCCTCCGCAAACGGTGTATCGTCGCGAACGAAGCGCGCGGCGGCGTTGATCGCCGCCGGCAATTGGGCGAGGCCCACCGGCTTGGCGAACAGATAGCCCTGGCCCTTGGCGCAGCCTTCGCGCGCGAGGAATTGCCACTGCGCCTCGGTCTCGATGCCTTCGGCGAGCACGGGCATGCCGAGGCTTTCACCCAGCGCCAGCACGGTGCGGACGATCGCCGCCGCCGCCGCGTCATCGGGCAGCCGCCTAACAAAGGACTGGTCCAGCTTGAGCTTGTCGAACGGGAATGCATGCAGCGTCGCCAGCGAAGAATAGCCGGTGCCGAAATCGTCCATCGCGATCGAAATGCCCATCGCCTTCAGCTTGCGCAGGATATGCAGCCCGTGCGCCTGGTCGGACATGATGGTGGATTCGGTGACCTCGAGTTCGAGCCGTCGCGGCGACAGCCCGGTCTCGAGCAGGATGGTATGGACCGTCTCGGCAAGGTCGCTGCAGCCGAACTGGACCGGTGACAGGTTGACAGCGACCGTTCCTGGGATCTTTCCCGCGACGGCATCGCGGCAGGCGGTGCGCAGCGCCCATTCGCCCATGCCGATGATGGCTTCGCTCTGCTCGGCCAGCGGAATGAACTCCCCCGGCGAAACCATGCCGCGCTTCGGGTGCCGCCAGCGCATCAGCGCTTCGGCGCCGCAGATTTTCCCGTCGCCGAGCGTCGTCTGCAATTGGTAGTGCAGTTCCAGTTCGCCGCGGTCGGCAGCACCTTGCAGGTCACGCGCCAGCGCGCGTTGAGCCCGTGCGGCGTCATCCATTTCGCGCTCATAGCGGCAGATGGTGCTGCCGCGCTGCCTGGTCTTGCCGCGGTACATCGCCAGCTTGGCGTAGCTGAGCACCTGATCGCGCTCGGGCGTGTCGATCGGGAAGATCGAATAGCCGATCGCGGCGGTGAGGTTGATCTGCTGATCCCCGACATGGAACGGCTCGGCGAATACAGCCGCGACACGCTCGGCGAATGCCTGGGCGTCCTGCGGATGGTTGCCGGACATCTGCAGGCCCAGAAATTCGTCGCCGCTCTGGCGCGCCAGGAACTCGCCTGCCACCAGCACCCGGCGCATCCGGTCCGCCACCTCGATCAGGAGACGGTCGCCGGCGCCGTGGCCGAACGCGTCGTTGACGTCCTTGAAGCCGTTGAGGTCGATCGAGAACGCCGCAAGCTTGTGCGCCTTCTCGTGCGCCTCGGCGGCATCGAACGAAAGCCGTTCATTGAAGGCGATGCGGTTCGGCAGCCCCGTCATGGTGTCGTTGAAGGAGAGCTGGTTGATGCGATCGGCCGATTCCGTGCGCGAGCGCAGGTCGATGATGTAGGTCGAGAAGCCGGATCCCATCACCAGCAGCACGGCGGCGACCGCCGCAAGACCCAGCACATGCGCCGGGATCAGATAGGAGGGCAGCACCACCGAGGGATCCGGTACCGCCGAGGTCGACGCCGTCAGCGCGTAGTGCATGACGCAGATCATGAAGGCCAGCACGATCGCCGCGCCATGGCGGCACCAGCGCGTCACCGGGCGGTT
Organism: Bradyrhizobium sp.; assembly: GCA_050726155.1. GTDB lineage: Bacteria > Pseudomonadota > Alphaproteobacteria > Rhizobiales > Xanthobacteraceae > Bradyrhizobium. Next base: position 4,259 of record JBOHIT010000279.1, on the reverse strand, counting down.
GGCCCGGTTGACCGCGAGCGCCGAGAGCGACAGCCCGAGCAGGAACGTGACGGCGACGCCATAGCCGTTCCATTCGACGGTCCCGGCGATGTGCCAGCCCTCGAAGGCGAGGAAATGCATGACGAGGATGCCGACGCCCATCACCAGGCCGCCGGCCTCAGGCGCCAGCGTGAAGTGGCGGCTGCCGATCTCGAAGCCGGCAAGGCAGGCGATGATGGCGACGGCCAGCACCGCCCCGGTCGCGACCGGCTCGAAGCCGCTGTTCAGCGATGGATCGAGCGCGAGGATCGAAATGAAGGTCGAGGCCCACAGCGCCGCACCGGTGCCGACGGATGCCATGAACAGCCAGCCGAGCCGGGTCGATCCTGCAGTGGCGCGGGCGCGGGCGAAATGGCGCATGCCGACCCAGGTGCCGAACAGGCAGACGGACGTCGCGATCGCCACCAAAAGCTGGTGGTACCCAAAGGCATATGTGGCGGCTGGTGACATGACGCGGCTTCCCCTGTGTTTCTGACGGTACGGGGCTGCGGTTAACCGGTTGTTCGGCGGCACTTTTTGAGCGTGCTGCCTCGTGAAACAGCGTTGAAAATCGGTAAGCGCCTGGCGCTCATTGCGCGATGACCGGGCATGGCGCGTGACGAACGAAACCGGGAATGATTTGTTAAGCCTGTTGTCCGGACTCAGGAGGTGCCGTCGATGCGCTATCAGCTTTACTACTGGCCGCATATTCAGGGCCGCGGCGAATATGTCCGGCTCGTGCTGGAGGAGGCCCGCGCGGCCTATAGCGACGTCGCGCGCAGCGGCAATGGCATGGGCGCGATGATGAAGATGATGGGGAGCAGCAAGGGCACGCCGCCGTTTGCGCCGCCGTTCCTGAAAGCCGGCAATCTCGTGATCGGTCACACCGCCAACATCCTGCTTTATCTGGGATCGCGGCATGGACTGGCGCCGAAGGCGGAAGCAGGGAAGCTGTGGGTGCATCAGCTGCAGCTGACCATTACGGATTTCGTGCTGGAAGTTCACGACACCCACCATCCGCTCGGCCCGTCGCTGTATTACGAAGAGCAGAAGGCGGCGGCGAAAAAGCGCACCGAGGAGTTCTGGAAATCGCGGGTGCCGAAATATCTGGATTATTTCGAGGAACTGCTGGCGGCCAATGGCGGCGCTTACGTCACCGGCCGCCGCCTGACCTATGTCGACCTGTCGCTGTTCCAGATCGTGGAAGGCTTGCGCTACGCGTTTCCGAAACGCATGGAAGCCTTTGAAAAGGACATTCCCGGACTGGTCCAACTGCGTGACCGCGTCGCCGCGCGGCCGAACATCAAGGCGTATCTCGCCAGCGAGCGGCGGATCGCCTTCAACGAGGACGGCATCTTCCGGCGTTACAAGGCGCTGGATGGTTGATTCCGTCATTCCGGGGCGCGCGAAGCGCGAGCCCGGAATCCATTAGGCAGCAAGTTGCGCAGGCCAATGGATTCCGGGCCTGCGCCAAGCGGCGCATCCCGGAATGACAATCTCACCTATTCCGTCCATCGATCGGCGTCATCGTCAGCTTCGACAACTCGATGCCGTCGATGCAGCTCACGTTGAGCGCCACGACGTCGCTGCCGTCGGGTTTGGTGCCGCGCGCAAAAACATCGACGCCGCAATCCAGGCAGAGCTGGTGACGGATGGCGTGCTTGTTGAAGAGGTATTCCCGCAGATTGTCCTCGCCGGCGCGGAGCTGAAAGCTCTTCGGCGCCAGAAACGTGAAATGCAGACCCTTCTTGGTGCAGATCGAGCAGTTGCAGGCCGTCACCATGGCCATGTCGGTGGTGCATTCGAACCGGATCTGCCCGCAATGGCAGCCGCCCGTATAGACCTTGCTGTCAGGCATATATCCCTCGCCAAACTTCCGGTCGCAGACGATAGCGCAAACGCATTTCGCGACCATGTGCCGCCCGGTTATCCCGGACTATCCATGATCGCGTGCTTTTTCGTCAAACTTGCGGCGTTGCGTTCGCCTGGGGAGGAAAGGGCAGCCGTCAGGCGAGCTGGTCGATCCGTGTGCCCTGACCGGGCGGTAGAGCGGCGAGCACGGTCGGCTGCGGCGTACGGGTACCGTCGGCGGCGGCACCGTTCTGTACGTCAGGCGGCCTTACATCGATCTTGAGCGCGCTGGCTTCGGGCAGCTTGACCTGCAACGGCGCGGGTACAGCAGAGACATTCATCGCAAACTTCCTTTTCGTTGCCTCCGACACTGGAGGCATTGAAGCGAACGATGTGTGAATGCCGGCCGGCGATCCCGCCCGATGGTGAACGGGGAACTTGAAAACTCGTTAGAATGCCGCAGATTTTCGCGCCGTCCGGACCTACTCGTCCTTGCCGCGGGTGACCGCGATCGACGATTCGGTCTTGGTGCGCGCGCATTCCATGTTGAGCCGGCGGAAGCGCATCGAGACCTGGTCGCCGCGCAAAATTCCCATCCGCTTCATGCAGCGCGAGGAGCCGGTCTGCACGTCGGGCTTCGGAATGGTGAAGACGAGGGCACCGGCTTTGGCGACCAGATCGAGAAACTCCGGTTTGAATTTCCGGTCGGTCTTGGCGAACAGCTCGAGCGAGTAGTTTTGGCCGCGGCAGCCGATCGAAAATTCCTTGGTGGCGGGATGCGTCATATAGACGATGTTGCGGGCCTTGAAGTTGACCTTGAGTCCGTCGATCTGGCCGGCGAGCTGCTTGGCGACGTCGTCGCAACGGTCGGCGCGGGCCGGCGAAGCTGACAAGGCCGCCAGCGCCAGTGCGCCCGCAAGCAGGACCGAACGGCGAAACTGTCGTCGTGATATCATCTTGAATGTCCCCTTGGGCCCATTGAAGCTTGCGCGGCCGCTTCCTGCAAGAGGGCGCTCGGATTGTCAATCAGAAGCCGACGATGGCGACGGCGATCGCGAATGTGACCATGCCGATCACACCGAGGAAGGAGGGAATGCCGGCCAGCGCCGCGGCAGGCCAGAACCAGTTGCTACGCGCCGCCAGCGCGATCGCGCAGGCGGCCATCAACGGATAGAGGAATATCTGCGCGGGCGACTGGTACAGGCCGGTGCTGGAGAAATCCAGCCCGTGCCGCGCCACTGCCGACATGTAGCTCAGCCAGGTCATGAGCACGACGGCGCCGATCGTGATGATCGATTGCCTGACATAGCCGATCGCCGCCAGGATCAGCGCCGCCAGCGCCAGCACCGGATGTACAGCCATCTTCAGCTTGATGATCGCACCGCCGAGACCCGGGCCCGGGAATGACGATGAGCCGTCGAGCAGCATCGGCGCGCCGATCAGGCTGTCGAAGAGTTCGAGCCCGGCGACGATAGCGAGGAGGATACGCAGGACGATCAGGCGCGGGGCGGGGGAGGCGGCCGGGCTGGCTGAAATGGCAGCGGAATTCATTTTTTGGCGCAATCAATTGGAGGGAACATCCAAAACCTTCCCTTTGTCGGAAAAGTGCTTAGAACGGTTCAAATGCCGGATGTCCCGTGGACGCTTCCGGCCCCCAAAACCTTGCGAGCCCGCCCATGAACGCCCCCAGCGCCTTTCCCGATCCGAAGCCCGTTCCGCCGTACAAGCACACGCCGCTGTTTCCGCTGGGCGCCGACACCACGCCCTACAAGAAGATCACGACCGAGGGCGTGCGGGTCGAGAAGGTGCTCGGCAAGGACATGCTGGTGGTGTCGCGCGAGGCGCTACGGGCGCTGTCTGAAGCCGCCTTCGGCGACATCAATCACTATCTGCGCCCCGGCCATCTGAAGCAGCTGGCGAGCATCCTCGAGGACAAGGAAGCCAGCGACAACGACAAGTTCGTCGCGTTCGATTTCCTCAAGAACGCCAACATCGCCGCCGGCGGCGTGCTGCCGATGTGCCAGGACACCGGCACCGCCATCATCATGGGCAAGAAGGGCAGCAACGTCATCAGCGACGGCGACGACGAGGCGGCACTTTCTGAAGGCGCGCGCGACGCGTATTTGCGCCGTAATTTGCGCTATTCGCAGGTGGCGCCGATCTCGATGTATGAGGAAAAAAACACCGCCAACAACATGCCGGCGCAGTGCGAGATCTACGCCGAGGGCGATGACACCTACAAGTTCATGTTTATGGCCAAGGGCGGCGGCTCCGCCAACAAGAGCTTTCTGTTCCAGGCCACGCCGTCGGTGCTGACCAAGGACCGGCTGCTGGCGTTCCTGAAGGAGAAGGTGCTGACGCTGGGGACGGCAGCTTGCCCGCCCTATCAT
>JBOHIT010000278.1:0-12601 GCA_050726155.1 Bradyrhizobium sp. | reverse complement strand
ATGCCAGGCCGCGCGACCCCGACTTCTACCAGGATCCGATCCGCGCCCGCGCGCTCGGCGCCCATCAAAACGGTATCGAGGCCTTTCCGTTTTTCGCGGTCGCGGTGCTGCTGGCGGAATTTCGCCTCGGGCCGCAGCGCCTGATCGATGAGCTGGCCGTGCTGTTCCTGATCGTGCGGATCGCCTACGTCTTCACTTATCTCGGCAACCGCCCGACCCTGCGCACGATCCTGTGGAGCATCGGGTTCGCGATCAATATCGCGATTTTCTTCCTGCCGGCGGTCAAGGGCTATTTGCCGGGGTGAGGCAAAATCCCTCGTCGTCCCGGCCTTGAGCCGGAACCCATTGAACCTTCAAACAGCTGGACGCTACCAAGGCTGCATTAGCGGCTCACCCGCTCCAGGGTGGCCCGGAGATTTCACGTGATGAATGATATTGTCATGAATGATATTGTCCAACCATCCCGCCGGCTCGGCATCATCGGAAGCGTCTTCGGACTGCTGGCGCTGCTGGTCGCGGCGCTGACGCATCTGTTGCCGCAGGAGATGCTCTACAAAAATGTAACCGGAATGGCCGGCACTACCTGGAACGAGATCGTTTCAACGTCAGCGGCCTCGCTGGGCCTGGTCGCCATTGCCCTCGCCGTGTTCGCGGTCATCTTCAAGGAAGAAAAACTTTTGGCTGGTGTCGCAGCCGTCCTCGGCATCGCTGCCATGGCGGTGCTGGTGTGGTGGGCCGTGATCATCGTGGTGATCGCGATCATCATCCTTAACTCCCTGGGGTCCTAGGACCACCATCCGTATCGCGTCAGGCCAGATGCCGCTCCCGCGTCGCGATCAGATCACGCATCGATTGCGGGATCGGGACCGGGCGATGGGATTTCTGGTCGGTGTAGACCCAGACAATCTCGCCGGTCACCAGCGCCTCATCCTCGCCCTTGCGAAAGATAGCGAGTTCGAAAGTGACGCTGGTATTGCCGACCCGCGCCACCCGCGCGCCGACGTCCAACTCCCAGTCGAACAACACCGGCGCCTTGTATTCGATCAGCGATTTCACGACGTGGAAGTCGATGCCGGTCTTTCGGGAGTCGGCATATTGGTCATAGCCGAGCGCGCGGAAATATTCGGTGATGCTGGTGTCGAAATAGGTCAGGTAATGCGCGTTGAAGACAACGCCCTGACCGTCGATCTCGGAATAGCGCACCCGGAAGGGAAAGAAGAACCAGAACTGCTCGCGTGACATCAAATCATTTCCCGGCAATACGGCGCTCTTCTGCGGCTAGCTCAGAGCGTAGGATGGGTGGAGCGAAGCGATACCCATCATTTCAACTCGTGAGCGGGGCGGTGGGTTTCGCTTCGCCCTACCCACCCTACAAGCACGTCACCCGCTCGGCCGCGAGATAGCCGAACAGCAACCCGAGCCCGAATAGCAGGACCAGACCGGCCGCTCCGAATTCGATGCCGCGCATGATCAGCGCGCCGCCGCCCTCGCGCCCTGCGCTGAGGCGTTGGGCGAGGCCACGCGCGGACACCGCGACGATGGCGATGGTCGCGACCGTGATCGCGGTGCCGAGGCCCATCACGAAGGTCGCGGCGATGCCGGCCCAGAACAGGCCCTGCGCCAGCGCGAACACCAGAACCAGGATCGCGCCCGAACAGGGCCGCAAGCCGACCGCGAAGATCGCGCCCAGCCCACGCTGCCAGCCGCCGGGACCGGCAAGCTGGTCCGGCGTCGGGCCATGGGAGTGGCCGCAATGCTCGTCATGGACGTGGCCGTTTGCGTGGGCATGAGCTTCGGAATGAGCGTGGGCATGACCATGCGCATCAGCATCCGCATGCGCGTGGGCATGGGCATGGTGATGATGTTCATGGTGGTGATGATCGTGGTGATCGTGACCGTGATCGTGATGATGGCCGGCCGTCGCCGTGGCGGTAACCATCGCGGCCGGCTTGGTCTGCAGCGCGCGCATAAATCCGCCGCCCTTGGTCCAGACCAGCCGGGCGCCAAACGCGGCGATCAAGGCGTAGCTGGCGATCTCGATCGCCTTCTCCGCACTACACATCGTCTTGGCGGTGGCGTTGAGCAGCCAGGCACAGATACCGACGATCAGCACCGCGACCAGCGCCTGCAGCATCGCCGAGGCAAACGACAGCACGATGCCGCGCCGCGCGGTTTCCTGGTTGGCGACCAGGTAAGACGAGATCACCGCCTTACCGTGGCCGGGGCCGGCGGCGTGGAAGATCCCGTAAGCAAAGGAGATCGCCAGCAGCGTCCAGACCGCCGAGCCGTCGGACTTGGCGGCGCGAATCGTCGCCGACATCTCGCGATAGAATTCCGATTGCTTGGCCAGCAGCCAGCCGACAATGCCGCCGACCTGTGGCTCAGGCGCTGCGGCCGGCCGCGGGCCTCCGAACGGGTTTTGCGCCAACAGCATGTGCACGGCGCCGTCGACCGCGACAATGGCGACGACGGCAATGATCCCGATCAGGAGCGCATTGGCAAAGTGCGCGCCCGGCCTCACGGGCAGTCCACCAAAATCTTGTTGGCGTACATGGCGCCGTAGTTGGAATTGTCGCCGCTCGCGAAGTTGTTTTCGTTGAGTCGCTGGGCGTTGGCGGTGCCGTCATTGGGCCTGAGGAACTGCAGTTTGCAGTCGGCGGGCGCGCCGACCAGCTTGATCGGCTCCTTCTCGTCGAACTTGAAGTCGATGAAAAAAGCTGGATCGAACACTTCGAGCGCGGTCTGCCTGGCCTTGAACGGCGCCTTGGCGGGCAGCATGAAATGCAGCGTCAGCGCGTCGTCTTTGAACTCGAGGTAGTAATCGACCGGCTCCAGGAACCGCTCCTTCTTGCCGTCGCCCTTGGCGAAGGTGAAGTAGCCGAATTCCTTCAGCGACTCGATGTTGGTCTGCGCCAGCGGCGCCAGTTGTTCGCGGCTGTAGATGCCCTTGGTCTTGGTCTCGATGCCCTGCAGCGCATAGGTCGAGAACATGTCGTCAAAAGTCCAGGCGTGGCGCACGCCCGAGATCGTGCCGTCGGACGCATAGACCACCTCGCTCTTGGCGGTAATCCAGACATGCGGATGGGCCTGTGCCGTGGCCGCGCCAAGCGCCATGGCGCCGGCGAGGCAGAGCAGACCGAGTACCGTGCGCAGCATCGACATCACCTCAGGCCGCCTCTGGCGTTTCAAGCAGGCCGCGGCGGCGCAGCAGCGCGTCGGGCTCCGGCTCGCGGCCGCGGAACGCGACATAGGCATCCTCGGGGTCGCGCGAGCCGCCGGACGAATAGATGTCGTCATGCAGGCGCTTGGCGGTGGCGGGATCGAAGATGTTGCCGGCCTCCTCGAAGGCGCCGAACGCGTCGGCGTCCATCACCTCCGACCACATGTAGCTGTAATAGCCCGACGCATAATGATCGCCGGAGAAGATGTGGCCGAACTGGGTGGGCCGGTGCCGCAGCGCGATTTCGGCCGGCATCCCGATTTTCTCCAGCTCCGCCTTCTCGAAGGCTGCGACATCGCGGCTGGCTGAGGCCGGCTGGGTGTGGAATTCCAGATCAATCAGCGCCGAGGACACGAACTCCACGGTGGCAAAGCCCTGGTTGAATTTTCGCGCGGCAAGGAAGCGCTTCAAGAGCTCGTCCGGCAGCGGCTCGCCGGTCTGGTAGTGTTTTGCGAATTGCCGTAGCACCTGCGGCTGCTCCTGCCAGTGCTCATAGAGCTGCGAGGGCAGCTCGACGAAGTCGGTGAAGACGGAGGTGCCCGACAGCGAGGGGTAGTTCACGTTGGACAGCATGCCGTGCAGGCCGTGGCCGAACTCGTGGAACAGGGTCCGCGCATCGTCCGGCGACAGCAGCGACGGCTCGCCACCGGCGCCCTTGGAAAAATTGCAGACATTGATCACCAGCGGCGCGATCTCGCCGTCGAGTTTCTGCTGGTCGCGCAGCGAGGTCATCCAGGCGCCGGAGCGTTTTGACGGCCGGGCGAAGTAGTCGCCATAGAACAGCGCCTTGTGCTTGCCGTCGCGACCGCTGACCTCCCAGACCCGGACGTCGGGATGCCAGACCGGGACGTCCTTGCGCTCGACGAAGGTGACACCGAACAGGCGGGTGGCGCAGTCGAAGGCGGCGTCGATCATGTGGTCGAGCACCAGATACGGCTTGATCGCGGCGTCGTCGAAATTGGCGCGGACCTGGCGCAGCTTTTCGGCGTAGTAGCGCCAGTCCCACGGCGCCAGTGCGAAATTGCCGCCCTCTTCCGCGATCATGGCCTGCAGCGCGTCGCGATCGGCCATCGCGCGGGCGCGCGCCGGCTTCCAGACCCGCTCCAGGAGGCTGCGCACCGCCTCGGGCGTCTTGGCCATGGAGTCTTCCAGGCGGTAGGCCGCGTAGGTCGGGTAACCCATGATCCGGGCGGCCTCCTCGCGGAGGGCCAGGATCTCGACCACGGTGGCGTTGTTGTCGTTGGCGTTGCCGTTGTCGCCGCGGGCGGTGAAGGCCTTGAAGACTTTTTCGCGCAGGTCGCGCCGCGCCGAGCTCTTCAGGAACGGCTCCACCGAGGACCGCGACAGCGTCACGATCGCCTTGCCCGCCATGCCGCGGTCTTCGGCGGCGGCCTTGGCCGCGGCGACGAACGCCTCGGGCAGGCCTTCGCGGTCGTCCTCGCCGAGCTCCATGAACCAGTCCTGCTCGTCACCGAGCAGATGGTGGCTGAACGAGGTGCCGAGCTCGGCCAGCCGCTCGTTGATCTCGGCCCGGCGCTTCTTGGCGGCCTCGTCGAGGCCGGCGCCGGCGCGGTGGAAGTTGGTGTAGGTACGCTCCAGCAGGCGTATCTCCTCGCCGCTCAGGCCAAGTGTGGCGCGATTGTGATGGAGCATGGCGATGCGGCCGAACAGCACCGCGTTCATCATGATGGGATTCCAGTGCCGCGCCATCCGCGGCGAGACTTCCTTGTCGATCTCCAGGATCGCCGGGTTGGAGTGCGCCGACACCAGATCGTAGAACACCGCCGAGACCCTGGAGAGCAGCTTGCCGGAGCGCTCCAGCGCCGTAATCGTGTTGGCAAAGTCCGGCGCCGAGGGGTCGTGGGTGATCGCGGCGACCTCGGCCGAGTGGTCGGCAAAGGCCCGCTCGAAGGCCGGCAGGAAGTGCTCCGGGAGAATTTCGGCAAACGGCGGGGTCTCGAACGGCGTCTGCCACGGCTGGAGCAGCGGATTTGCCGGAGCTTCCGGCGGGGCCGCATTTTGCTGGGCTTCTGACATCACAATTCCCGTTTTTTGCCTTGAAAATCTGCGTCAATCTATATCACGCGATACGGCCTTTTTAGGCCTTTTAAGCTTGATAGTGGGGGCCTTTTCGGAGAGATTGCGCCCACCAACAGGACACATTTTCATGAGCATGCAGCCTTCCTCCGGCGCCAAGAGCGAGATCGTCTGGCCGAGCGTCATCACTGTCATCTCGGCGGCAATCCTGATCGGCGCGGAGGTGTTCGGCGCGGCGTTCGCCGGCGGCTGGGCGCTCGCGATCCTGTTCGGACTCTCCGACACCGGCGCCCACATCCTGCAGGCCGTGCTGTTCGGCATCGGTGTCGTGATCATGGCGGGCTTCATCCGCGCCGCTCAGCGCATCGAGCCGTTCTGGAAGCGCGGCTGATCGGCGAGAGTCGAGAAACAGCTGCGGCACAGGCGCTTTCGCGATCGCGCTGCACGCAGCAACTTTCCGTAATTTCCCCGGGAAATCTTAACAGCTGTTCATGTTTGACGTCGCCTGCGCGTCTCTTGATGTCACGCGGCGCGCGCTGACGACGCCGAGGGGCGCGTTGAGAACGCTTTTGTAAGTACGCGCGCAGAAATTTGTCCCCAGCCTAAAAAAAATGTTGCGAAGCAGAATCAAAAGCCTTATTTCCAGCCTTGCCCAATTTCGCACGTGCCTGTGGTCGTGTGTCAGTCGGTAGGTATCCGGACAAGAGGCCGGACAGCCGCCAAGGGATGAAGAACCGAGGGTCGCTTAGGTGCAAATCTAAGAGGCCAGCATCTCTCTCAAGAGATGCCGTTGAAGGTCTCTGCATCCTTTGCAACCGTGACTGGCAGCCGGAGGCGAACCGGCGCACCCCGCTCTCAACGGGGGACGCGACTTAAAGCAACGACGGATCGGGCTTTTTTGGTCTCTACCGGCATTCCAACGCCGGCGCGGGCTACTGAAAAGGCTTGTCCTTCATTGCCAGGTGTGCGGGCGGGAAATTCCCAACCAATCCACGGCAGCACAGTCTGATCTGAGTCTTTTGGCTTCGTTGCGCCTCCATCGCGCGATGTGGCCGGAGCGCTCTTATCCGACATCAATTTTTTGAACGGATCCCCGTCGCTGGGCCGTTTGGGAGAGTGCTATGACCGAACGTATTCAGGAATTCCTGCGCAACCGCCGCAGCGAGGGCCAGGACACCGAGCCGTGCCTCGTGGTCGACCTCGAAGTCGTGCGCGACAATTACCAGACCTTCGCGAAGGCCTTGCCGGACAGCCGCGTGTTCTACGCGGTGAAGGCAAACCCGTCGCCGGAAGTGCTGTCGCTGCTGGCCTCGATGGGCTCGTGCTTCGACACCGCAACGGTGGCCGAAATCGAAATGGCGCTGGCTGCCGGTGCGACCCCGGACCGCATCTCCTATGGCAACACGATCAAGAAGGAGCGCGATATCGCGCGCGCCTTCGCGCTCGGCATTCGCCTGTTCGCGGTCGACTGCGCCGCCGAAGTCGAGAAGATCGCCCGTGCCGCCCCCGGCGCCAAGGTGTTCTGCCGCATTCTCTATGACTGCGCAGGCGCCGAGTGGCCGCTGTCGCGCAAGTTCGGCTGCGACCCGGAAATGGCGGTCGACGTGCTCGACCTCGCCAAGCGTCTGGGCCTGGAGCCGTGCGGCATCTCGTTCCATGTCGGCTCGCAGCAACGCAAGGTGAAGGCGTGGGACCGTGCGCTGTCGATGGCCTCGTCGGTGTTCCGTGACTGCGCCGAGCGCGGGATCAACCTGTCCATGGTCAATATGGGCGGTGGATTCCCGACCAAGTACCTCAAGGATGTTCCTCCGGTGCTGCAATATGGCCGGTCGATCTTCCGTGCGCTGCGCAAGCATTTCGGCAACCAGATCCCGGAAACCATCATCGAGCCGGGACGCGGCATGGTCGGCAATGCCGGCATCATCGAGACCGAAGTCGTTCTGATCTCCAAGAAGAGCGACGAGGACGAGGTGCGCTGGGTGTATCTCGACATCGGCAAGTTCGGCGGTCTCGCCGAGACGATGGACGAGTCGATCCGCTACGCCATCCGCACCCCGCATGACGGTGCGGAAATGACGCCGTGCGTGCTCGCTGGGCCCACCTGCGACAGCGCCGACGTGCTGTACGAGAAGCTGCCGTATCCGCTCCCGGTGACGCTCGAGATCGGCGACAAGCTGCTGATCGAAGGCACCGGCGCCTATACGTCGACCTACTCGTCGGTGGCGTTCAACGGCATCCCGCCGCTGCGGACCTACCACATCTGAACGGCCTTTGCGGCCTGACTAACCGGGAGCCGGTGCGCCGGCTCCCACTCCCTGCTTTTGCGAATTTTGGACAACGCTCCGCGGCGTGATTTGCCGCTGGAGTGAGGACTGACGTGCCATGACTGCTTTGCGGAAGACCCCACTCGCCCTCTCCCCGAATGCCGCTCCGTTCGCGATCCGTGCGGAACGGACTTCGGACGTCGTTACGCGCAACGCGCTGCTGGATGCCTGCTTTGGCGCAAATCGCCATACGCGCACCTGCCAGCGCCTGCGTGACGGACGTGCGCCCGCCGAAGGCCTTGCCTTGTCGGCCGTGGCACGAGGGAAGCTCGTGGGCACCGTGCGGTTGTGGCACGTCAGCGCCGGGGGCGTGCCGGCGCTCATGCTCGGCCCGCTCGCGGTCGACGCTGAATGCCGCAAGTTCGGCGTCGGCGCGGCGCTGATGAAGCACGCCATCGGAATCGCGAAGCAGCGCGGCCATGGCGCGGTGATCCTGCTCGGCGACGCGCCCTACTACGCCAGGTTCGGCTTCTCGAGCGGCAAGACCGGCGAGCTGTCGCTGCCCGGCCCGTTTGAACGCGACCGCCTGCTCGGCCTCGAGCTGCGCGACGGCGCGCTCGACGGCGCCTGGGGCATGATCGCAGCGACCGGCGCGCCGGTGAAAACACGGATGCTGAAATCAAGGGCACCGCGCGCCGCGAAGGCGCTGCGGCCCGTGCCGCACGCGGCCTGAGCAGTTCCGCCAAGGGGATTGCCAAGGGTTGGTCGAGGGGTTGCATGGGCCCGCGAAAAGCCCTTAAACCGCGCCAATCCCGCTTGTCCGGATCATGCCGCAAATCGAGGTCCAGATGCCCCGCCGCCTGATTTCCACCGGTTCGCCGTTCGAGAAGACCGCCGGCTACAGCCGCGTCGTGATCGACGGCGATTTCGCCTTCGTTGCCGGCACCACCGGCTATGACTACACCACCATGACGATGCCGGCCGATGTCACGAACCAGTCACGGAACTGCTTCAAGACCATCGAGGCAGCTTTGAAGGAAGGCGGCTTCGCGATGGCCGATATCGTCCGCGCGACCTACTACATCACCGACGCCAACGACGCGGATGCCCATTTCGCGGTCTGCGGCGAAGTCCTCGGCGACATTCGGCCCGCAGCGACGCTGCTGGTGGTGAGCGCCCTGTACAAGCCGGAGATGAAAATTGAAATCGAAGTCACCGCGAAGCGGCGAACCTGAATTCCCCTTGCGCCTCTTGCCGGTACGTCACGCGACCGAATATCACACGGGTTCACCGGTTGACTTTGCCCGCATCACGCTTAGGTTCAAACGATCATGATGAGCTTGCATAGCAAACGATTGCTGCTGCGCGCCGGTCACCTTCACGCAGGAAGGTAGCCCGGACGGATATTTTTGTCCGTTCGGGCTCGATTGCCTGCGATTTAAACACCCCAGAACGTCTCACCTCTCAAAAGATTGATCGCGTCGTGCCGTCGGCATGCCGCGTCCGAATGGCTGTAGAAACATGATCAACGCAGTGCAAACACAACTTCCGCCGATCAAGATCCGGCAAGCCGACATGGAACGCCTGGCCCATTTGGCCGAAGCGGCGGCCGAGACCTCTCCGGCCACGGCTGAATTCCTGGCTGGAGAAATCGAACGTGCGACGGTGGTGCCTGACATGGCGCCGCTGGCGGGCATCGTCGGGATGGAATCCGAAGTGGTTTTCAGAGACGATGCCACCGGCGTCCAAAAGCAGGTCACCCTGGTGTATCCAAAAGCTGCTAACATCGAGGCCGGCCGCATCTCGGTCCTGACCCCGATCGGCGCCGCCTTGATTGGCCTGTCAGCCGGACAGGCCATCAGCTTCGCAACGCCCTCGGGCGAACAGAGATCCCTTACCGTCCTGGAAGTCCGCGGACCGAATTGACCCACTGACATTCATCGGCAAGATGCAACGGCCATTCCGGGGCGATCGCCTCATCCGTAGCCACCTTGCTTGCGTTCCCTGATCGCCGACCTTCGCGTTCGTTGTTACCCTTCGGAGTCAAAAGCCAATGTCCTCTCCCGCCTCGCAGATCTACGCGAAGATTACCGGTCCCATCGTCATGGTCGGCTTCGGCTCCATCGGCAAAGGCACGCTGCCGATGATCGAGCGGCATCTCGATTACGACAAGTCGCGCATCACCGTGCTCGATCCCAAGGACGAGGGCCGCAAGGCACACTGCGAGAAGCACAATGTGAGATTCATCCAGCAGGGCGTGACCAGGGAGAATTATCGCGACTTGCTGACCCCGCTGCTCACTGAAGGCGGCGGCCAGGGTTTTTGCGTCAATCTCTCGGTCGATACCGGCTCTACCGACATCATGGAGCTCTGCAACGAAATTGGTGCTCTTTATATCGACACCGTCAACGAGCCCTGGCTCGGCTTCTATTTCGATTCTTCGAAGGGCCCGGAAGCGCGCTCCAACTACGCCCTTCGCGAAGTGACGCTGGCCGCCAAGAAGGCGCGCCCGGCGGGGTCGACGACGGCCGTCTCCTGCTGCGGCGCCAATCCCGGTATGGTCTCCTTTTTCGTCAAGCAGGCACTCCTCAATGTCGCCGCTGATCTGAAACTCAATGCCCCGAAGCCGAAGACCAAAGCCGAATGGGCGGACTTGATGCGGCAGGCGGGTATCAAGGGCATCCACATCGCCGAACGCGACACCCAGCGCTCCAAGTCGCCGAAAGAGCCTGATGTCTTCGTCAACACCTGGTCGGTGGAAGGTTTCCTGTCGGAAGGCGTGCAGCCGTCCGAACTCGGTTGGGGCACCCATGAAAAATGGATGCCCGAGAATGCACGTACCCACCAAGCGGGCTGCGGTGCCGCCATCTATCTGATGCAGCCCGGCGCCAACACGCGCGTGCGCACCTGGTGCCCGACCCGCGGCGCGCAGTACGGCTTCCTCGTCACGCACAACGAGTCGATCTCGATCTCCGATTACTTCACGGTGCGTGACGCATCGGGCACGGCGCTCTATCGGCCGACCTGCCACTATGCCTATCACCCGGCCGACGATGCCGTGCTGTCGCTGCATGAAATGTTCGGCCGTGCAGCGAAGATGCAGGAAAAGCACCACATCCTCGATGAAAACGAGATCGTCGATGGCATCGACGAACTCGGCGTGCTGCTGTTCGGCCATGACAACAATGCCTACTGGTACGGCTCGCAGCTCTCCATCGAGGAGACCCGCAAACTCGCGCCCTATCAGAACGCCACCGGCCTGCAAGTGACCTCCGCCGTGCTCGGCGGCATGGTGTGGGCGCTGGAAAACCCGAACCAAGGCATCGTCGAGGCCGACGAGATGGATTTCGATCGTCTGCTGGAAATCCAGATGCCCTATCTCGGCCCGGTGAAGGGTTACTACACCGACTGGACGCCGCTGGCGGATCGGCCGGGACTGTTCCCGGAAGACATCGACACGAGCGATCCCTGGCAGTTCCGGAATATTCTGGTGCGGTGATCGAGGATCCCGTCAACGCGGCACGGAACCAGCGCTGGGAGCTAAATTCCCAGCGTGCTCGGCGCCTTGGGTGATATGCGCGACGGCCACCGCTTCAACCGAAATAACTACTATAATACCGTTTAAAGCTTCAACGGCAAGTAGCATAAGCCATTGAAAACCAAGGCTGTTGTTACTGTGTGTGGGGTTGTTTTGCGAGATTTTGGGTTCCACCTCCTCTGGGCGATGCGGCAGCGAGGGGCCGTAACGCGCGCTTAATGAAATCGGGCCATCCTGAAGGGTACCTCTTTTTCGAGGGCCTTGAGCCGTCCTGCGTCTCTGCGCGGCGACGTCCTCGGTGGAGCGATGGATATGCGCGGCCTTATTGCCATCTTGCTGTCAGCGGTCGTTCTGGCCGGATGCAAGCCTGACAACAATAACGACATCACCGGCGCGATCGACGATTGCGCCCGCAAGCTCTACAGCGCCTACAATCCCAAGGACCTCAAGCAGTGCATTTCCGTCTGCATCTCCTGCCAGCGCGGCGTGATGACGACCTGCTCGACCTCGTGCACGCTCAAGGGCGCGCAGTGACCGCCCAAAGGTCGGCGCTTCACTTCGCCATATAGTCGAACGCGACCGAGCCCAGTCCCAGCGTCAAATCCGCCTTGAAGTGCAGCGCGGAGACCACTTCGCGGACCGGCAGCCGCGCCACGTCGCACAGCGCGTGCGGAAACAGGCCAAGCGCGGCCGGACCGGTGAACGCCTCCTTCAGCGCGATGTCCTCGAGATGGAATCGAACGAGTTCGCAGATCCGCGGACTGCCGTCGACATGCGGGATGATCTTGAGAATGAAGTTCGGCGCCTTCATGCCCTTGAGCACCGTGTCATGATCGACCAGGCGGTGCTTGTAGCCCATGGTGGCGGAGGCGCAGAGCACCGAGCCGTAATGCAGCGAGCCGACCAGCACGTCGCTCTCGACTTCGATCTTCGGCCTCGCCAGCTTCTTGGGGAACCCCCAGAGTTCGCGGCCGCCGGCGATCGGTCCTTCATCGTCGAGATACATCGCGTGGGTATAGGCGCCCTCCTCGCCCTTGAAGCGGACCGGGATCACCTGCCCGGTTTCGGTGTAATCGCCAAAGCCGGTCGAGTCGGGCATGCGGATGAATTCGTATTTGACGATGGGTTCAATGATTTCAAGCGGCTCCGGCACCACGGCCGCGAGCGCTTCCGGGTCG
The DNA here is from genome assembly GCA_050726155.1 of Bradyrhizobium sp. GTDB lineage: Bacteria > Pseudomonadota > Alphaproteobacteria > Rhizobiales > Xanthobacteraceae > Bradyrhizobium. The sequence goes on along the minus strand of JBOHIT010000278.1, from coordinate 364 downwards.
GTCCGGTAGGTGATGATGAAATATTCGCGGTTGAAGAAGCGATAGGGGCCCGGCGGGAATGACGGGTTGGTCAGCGGCATCGAATAGGCGTTTTTCCTGACATCGTCGATCTTCATTGCCTGCCCCATCTCTCTCACTGGCGCTGTCGCGCGATGAGGGGATTATGGGGGAGCCGGATGATGCAGGCGAGACTGTAAAACCGGCAGGGCAGTCAAAACAGCGTCAGCGATCGTCGTCATTCCGGGGCGCGCGTGAGCGCCAGCCCAGAATGACGAAAGTTATCTCTGCTTGATCGGCTCGGCCGTCTTCTCGGCCGGCGCCGGCGGCAGCACGGGCTGGGCACCGGCCTTTTGCGCGTCGGCAT
>JBOHIT010000277.1:0-3304 GCA_050726155.1 Bradyrhizobium sp. | reverse complement strand
TTCGAGAAACGCCGACATCATGCCGCGGCTTTCCTGAGCGCCTGCTGCATCGCCAGCGCCGCCTGATCCATCTGCGCGTTCATGTAGGGCGCGAGCTCGTGCGGCAGCACGTCGACGGTCCAGGCCAGCCGGCTGCGCCCGTCGGGCTCAGTCGTCACCTGCACCGAGGCGCTGTGCTGCTTGATCCGTTCGCTGATGACGGCATAGACCAGCCGCCGCCGCGCGTCGTCGCAATCGACCAGCAGTTCGCGTGCCACCGTGCCGTTGGAAAACGTCACGATCCGCGCGTCGCCGTCGAGTTTTGAATCGAGCACGAAGCCCGGCACCAGCCGCGTATGCACCGCGCCGAAATCGCGCACCGCGTCCCAGACGTCGGCTGGCTTGGCGTCGATGATGATATCTTTGTGGATGGAAGCCATGTTGTTTCCTCTTGAATGGTCGTCATCCCCGGATGAGCGCACTCGCGCTCACTCGGGAGGTGCGAGCGTAGCGAGCCTCGAAGGATGATTGGGGGGATGCCATCCTTCGAGGCGCGCAGATGCGCGCACCTCAGGATGACGGCGGTGGGTGGGTTGACGGTCGTGCCTTATGTACAAACCGCCTCGACATTGTTGCCGTCGGGATCGATCAAAAACGCCGCGTAATAGGTCGGGCTGTAATCCGCCCGCGCGCCCGCGCCGCCATTGTCGCGGCCGCCGGCCTTCAGCCCTTCGGCATGGAATTGCTTGATCGCGGCATGGTCCGGCGCGCGGAACGCGACATGCGCGCCGGTGCCGGCCGCGCCCTTGTGCAGATGCAGCCAGAGCGCGGGTTGGTCCTTGGGGCCGAAGCCGGCGCCGGAATCATCCCGCGAGCACAGCACAAAGCCGAGCGGCGCGAGCGCTGCCGTATAGAAGCGCACGCTGGCGTCGAGGTTGCCGACGCGCAATCCGATATGGTCGTACATGATGTTCTCCAGTCAAAGCGCGCGAGACGTCGCGCAACCTGGAGAAACCTTAGTCAGTTGAGGGCGAGGCGTTCTTGGAGAATCTTGCGGTCGCCGCGCGAAGCCTGGCGGAATTTTAGCGGCGAGGCGCCGGCGGCGCGATGGAACGTGCGTACGAAATTGGAGAGGTCGCCGAAGCCGACGTCATAGGCGATATCGGTGATCGCGCTGTCGTCATCGGCCAGCCGCCGCGCTGCATGGCGCAGCCGCGAGCGCACCAGATATTGGTGCGGTGTGACGCCGAGCACGTCCGAGAACAGCCGCAGGAAATGGAACGGGCTGATTCCGGCTTGCGCCGCGGCATCATCGAGATCGATCTGGCGGTGCGAATGGGCGTCGATCCACAATGCTGTTTCCACCGCGCGGCGGCGGTCGCGCATCGCAGCATTCATCGGCTTTGGCGCGCGGCCCGCGACCGCGTCGACAAAGCGCCCGGCCATGAGGTGGCCGACCTCGTCGAGACCGATATCGCTGTTGCCATCGGCCGCCGTCTGCGCGAGTTCGCCCAGCACCATCAGTTCGGGCAGGGGCGGGACCGAGCCGATCCGCCAGACTTCGGTGCGGTCGCCGATCGCTTCGACCAGTTCCGGGTCCAGGAAAAACGACAGGCATTCGTCGCCGCAGACGTGGTCGTGCGTGCAGGTGTAGTCGTCGCCGGGATGGCCGACCAGGATCGACCCCGCCACCAGCTCATGGAAACGGCCGCGGGAATGGCAGCCAAAACTGCCCTTGCGGACGTAGGAGATCGAATGACAGGCGTATTGTTCTGCAAACGGCTTGGCGCCCGGGCCCGCGGTACAGCGGAAGTCCGAGACGGAAATACGCCTGCGCTCCAGCAGTGTCGTTCGGTTCATGCGTCAGATTTAGTTATGCGGGCGCGGCGGCGCAACCGGCAGCAGCACGTCGAACAGGGTCTTGCCGGCGGTCGGGCGGGTGCCCTCGATCGACAGCAGCCTGCGCTTGGAGATGACGCCGCCGTTCGGCGAGATCTTGTCGGCATAGTGCCCGGCCTCGAGCACCCGGTGGCACGGCACGATGATCATGAACGGGTTGCGGGCGATCGCCTGCGCCACCGAATACACCGCGCCCGAGGCGCGCAGGGCGCTGGCGACGTCGGCATAAACGCGGGTCTCGCCGCGTGGGATGGTGCGGGCGAATTCGTAGACGCGCTGGTTGAAGGCGGGAATGCTGGTCATATCGAGCGTGACCTCGGAAAGGTCGCTGTCGCCGCCGCGCAGCAGCGCGACGATGCCTTCGATCGCGATTTTGACATTCTCCGCGGGGCGAAGTTCGCGGGCGTCGGGATAAAGCTGGAACAGCCGCCGCCGCGTGTCGATCTCGCGGGCTTCCGGGAGCTGCACGCCAACAACGCCGGAATCGCCCCATGCGATGCCGCAGCGGCCTATCCCCGTGTCAAAAATGCTGTAGCCACGCCCCGTCATACGCCACCAAACCCCGGCGGGATCATAACACCGTCATAACCAGGCGCATCTGGAATCTTTGGTATCCGTTAACGGCCTGGAACGGGGGGGCCGGGTACCAGTTTTGGGCCTTCAAAAAAGGTCACGTTGTCCTCAAGGAAAAATCACGCTTTTCTCTGGCGGTGCCGTCACAGTCTCCGAGTTTGGCGGCGCCTATACCTCCATGGCGGATGGCGGGAATGGTCCCCCGATCCAAGCATTGGAGTGATTGACATGAACCAGCTCAACAAGAGCAACAAGGCGGACGAACTGAAGCTCGAGGAGCTTGATAACGTGTCCGGCGGCGCCCTCTTTCTCGACATCATCAAGGGTACCATCGCGGCGATCCGCAAGGTCGTCGACAAGGTCACGCACTAATATCCCGCACGCCGCGCGGAGGGGAATTCACACGAACTTCTCCCGTTGAAGTACCAGCAGGCGGCATCCGAAGTATGGTCCATTTCGGACGCCGCCTGTGCCAGCCTTCCTTACCAGCCGGATGATGTAATCGCCTTCAGGAAGCGAAATGATGGGATTGGCGAACCTCGGCTTAGAGTGAAGTTCCTCGATCTAACCCCACGCCAGCGGTGCGTGATCCTGGATGACCATTTGAACCGCGCTCTCCAAAATCGGGCCGCTCTTCCGGGCAGCGACAGATGTCCATTGGAGAGTTCGACGCATTCATCGCGCGATATTCTGCGGATGACAAATTCCAACGGTTTGAGCACCGCGTTATCGAATGCTATAGGATTAGCTGTCGGTCGGTAGCCGACATCACGATGACAACTCAAAACTGATCTAAGTCATTGGAAACGCGGGCGTAGTTCAATGGTAGAACGGCAGCTTCCCAAGCTGCATA
>JBOHIT010000276.1:0-2038 GCA_050726155.1 Bradyrhizobium sp. | reverse complement strand
ATTTGTGGCCGTCGATCCGCGGCACCGGGAATGACGTCTGCCAGGCCTGCGGCGAATTCTCCGACGCCTGTGGCCGGATCTCGTCGAGCACCTGCGCGTCGATGCCGATATCGGCGACGCGCACATGGCCGCAATGCTTCCGTCCCGGCATCAACAGATGCGCCGGCTTGCGGCGGAAGAACGTCACGGTTTCCACGGCGTTGATCGCAACCCCCATGACGGCGCCCGACGTGCCGTTGATCCCGCTCGGCAGATCGACCGCCAGAACCGGCGCGCCGTTGGCGTTGATCGCCTCGATCATCTCGAACGGGTCGCCCTTGACCGGGCGATTGAGACCGGCGCCGAACAGCGCGTCGATGATCAGCGCGGGCTTGCCGATCGCCTGGGGATTGAACGGCAGTACCGGAAATTTCCATCCCCTGGCGGCCAGCGCCGCGTCGCCCTGCAGACTGTCGCGCTCGCACAGCAGGATCACCGAAACCTCGCGGCCGCGCGCGGCGAGCTCGGCGGCGGCGACAAAGCCGTCACCGCCATTGTTGCCGCGGCCGGCGACCACCACGATCGGGCCCTCCTCGACCAACGCCATCGCGGCTTCGGCGACCGCCTGGCCCGCGCTCATCATCAGTGCGAAGCCGGGTGTGCCGGCGGCGATCGTCAACCGATCCGCGCGCTCCATCTCAGTGGTGGTCAGAACTTCCATGCCGAATCCTCGATCCAACCGCCTTTTCCAGAGGCATTTTCCATAGCAGGCGCAGACAATCTTCACTGACTGCATGCCGATTGATCGGTTTGCCTATTTGCTAGGCTGCGGTATCATGCAGCGTCCGGTTCGACCTCTGCCGCTTGCCCGTTAAAAGTCTGATAACGTTCCGAAATCAGACGCATTAACAACTTGGCATAGACCCTGCTTTTGGGGAAGCCGGTAAGGAAGCGGCTCAGAATCGTCGTTATCAGCGACAATTGTGGGTGTTTCCGACCCTGAACAATCGATCACCAGACGGCGCCACCGCGCACATCGAAACTCTGTCTACAATTTGGAAATGCCCGGGAGGCGCTCAGTGAAGAAAATCGAAGCCATCATCAAGCCGTTCAAGCTCGACGAGGTGAAAGAAGCGCTTCAGGAGGTCGGACTGCAGGGCATCACGGTAACCGAGGCCAAGGGTTTCGGCCGCCAAAAAGGCCACGCCGAACTGTATCGCGGTGCGGAATACATCGTGGACTTCCTGCCCAAGGTCAAAATCGAGATCGTCATCGGCGACGACCTCGTCGAGAAAGCCATCGACGCGATCCGCCGTGCTGCCCAGACCGGCCGCATCGGCGACGGCAAAATCTTCGTCTCCAACATCGAAGAAGCGATCCGGATCAGAACCGGAGAATCCGGGCTGGACGCTATCTAAGCCGGGTGCTATCCCGCATTTTGCGACTGAAAAACAAGAAAAGGGCTGCTTCGGCAGCCTGATTTCGTTTGCGATATCTCACTACATCGTATGCGAAATGTCGTTGTCGCAGAGTCCTGGAAACCAAAAAGGGGTATTCATGAAGACCGCCAAAGACGTTCTGAAATCGATCAAGGACAACGACGTAAAATACGTCGACCTGCGCTTCACCGACCCGCGCGGCAAGTGGCAGCACGTGACTTTCGACATCGGCATGATCGACGAGGAAATCTTTGCCGAGGGAACGATGTTCGACGGCTCGTCGATTGCCGGCTGGAAGGCGATCAACGAATCCGACATGTGCCTGATGCCCGATCCGGTCACTGCGACGATCGACCCGTTCTTCGCCGAAACCACCATGGTCATCACCTGCGACGTGCTGGAGCCGACCACCGGCGAGCCCTACAACCGCGACCCGCGCGGCATCGCCAAGAAGGCCGAGGCGATGGTCAAGTCGATGGGCATCGGCGACACGGTATTCGTGGGACCGGAAGCGGAGTTTTTCGTATTCGACGACGTGCGCTACCAGACCACCCCCTACAACACCGGTTTCAAGCTGGATTCGTCGGAACTGCCGATCAATTCGGACACCGAATATGAGG
>JBOHIT010000275.1:0-4973 GCA_050726155.1 Bradyrhizobium sp. | reverse complement strand
AGCCTGCAGACCGTCACCGATACGCTGAACGATGCCTTTGCGCAGCGGCAGATTTCGACCATCTACGGCCAGGCCAACCAGTATCGCGTGGTGCTGGAAGCCATGCCGATGTATCAGCGCGATCCTTCGATCCTCTCGAAGCTTTACGTGCCGGGCGTCGCGGCGATACCGGGCAGCCCCGCCGGGCAGGTGCCGATCTCGGCGATCGCGACGCTGACGCGCACCACCGCGCCGCTGGCGATCTCGCATCAGGCGCAATTCCCGGCCATCTCGCTCAGCTTCAATCTGGCGCCGGGCGAGTCGCTTGGCGACGCCGTTGAGGCCGTGAAAACCATTGAAACCCGGATCGGCATGCCCGGCAGCATCGTCGGCGTCTATGCCGGCGACGCGGCCGAATTTGCCAAGTCGCTTGCGGGGCAGCCATGGCTCATCTTGGCGGCACTCGTCACCATCTACATCGTGCTCGGGGTGCTCTATGAGAGCTACATCCACCCGATCACCATTCTCTCGACGCTGCCGTCGGCCGGCATCGGCGCTATCCTCGCGCTGATGCTGTGCGGGCAGGACCTGTCGGTGATCGGCCTGATCGGCATCATCCTGTTGATGGGCATCGTTAAGAAGAACGCGATCATGATGATCGACTTCGCGCTCGAGGCCGAGCGGCACAAGGGCATGTCCGCGAATGAAGCGATCGTGCAGGCCTGCCTGTTGCGCTTCCGCCCGATCATGATGACGACCCTGGCCGCCTTGTTCGGTGCGCTGCCGCTGGCGCTCGAAAGCGGCACCGGCGCGGAATTGCGTTTCCCGCTGGGCGTCTCGATCATCGGCGGCCTGCTGTTGAGCCAGTTGCTGACGCTCTACACGACACCCGTGATCTATCTGGCGCTCGACCGGCTCAACCGCAAAATCGAGAAGGCGGTGCCGGAGCCGGGGCCTGCCGGGCCGCCGGTCGCCGGCGCTACCGAGGGGATGCAGTAATGGCATCGATCTCGGAGCCCTTCATCCGCAGGCCGGTGGGAACCACGCTGCTGGCGATCGGGCTCTTTTTGATCGGGGTCGTCGCCTATACATTCCTGCCGGTGTCGGCGGTTCCCAACGTCGATTTTCCGATGATCCGGGTTTCGGCGACGCGCCCGGGCGCCGACCCCTCGATCATGGCTTCGACGGTGGCGGCGCCGCTGGAGCGGCGGCTCGGGCAAATCTCCGGCATCGACCAGATCACCTCGACCAGTTCGCTCGGCACCACCAGCATCCAGTTGCAGTTCTCGATCGGCCGCAACATCGACCGCGCCGCGCGCGACGTTCAGGCCGCGATCAACGCCTCGCTGGCCGATTTGCCGAGCGATCTGCCGTCGCTGCCGCGTTTCCGCAAGGCAAACCCTGCGGCGGCGCCGGTGTTCGTGCTGGCGCTGACCTCGAAGACGCTGACCACGAGTGCGATGTACGACGTCGCCGACACCGTGATCGCCCAGCGCATCTCGCAGGTGCCGGGCGTCGGCGAGGTCACCGTCAGCGGCGCGGACCAGCCCGCGGTGCGGATCGCGCTCAATCCGGTCGCGCTCGCGAATGCCGGGATCGCGACCGACGACGTCAGGGTCGCGATCGTCGGCTCCAATCCGCTCGGCCCGGTTGGAATCTTCAACGGCGGCCGCCAGGCCGAGACGATCTCGACCAACAAGCAGATGCGCACCGCGGCCGAATTCCGCGACATCATCATCAAGAGTTCGGGCGGCAATTTTGTCCGCCTCTCCGACGTGGCTGAAGTGGAGGACTCCGTCCGCAACAGCCGCTCGATCGCCTGGTTCAACAAGCAGCCGGCGGTGCTGATCCAGATCACCAAGCAGGGCGATGCCAACGTCATCGACACCGTCGACCGGGTGAGGGCTCTGCTGCCGGAATTGAAGCAATGGCTGCCCGGCGGCGTCGATATCTCGACGCTGGTCGATCGCACCGGCACCATCCGCGCCAGCGTGCTCGACATGCAATATACGCTGCTGGCGACCGCGTTCCTGGTCATGGTCGTGGTGTTCGCGTTCCTGCGCCGGTTGACGCCGACCATTGCCGCCGGTGTTTCGGTGCCGCTGGCGCTGGCCGGCACCTGTGCCGGGATGTGGCTTGCCGGTTTCTCGATCGACAATCTGTCGCTGATGGCGCTGGCGATTTCGGTCGGCTTCGTGGTCGACGACGCCATCGTGATGATCGAGAACATGTACCGCAATCTCGAGCGGGGAATGGCGCCGCTCGCCGCGGCGCTGGAAGGCGCCAAGCAGATCGGCTTTACGGTGCTGTCGATCAGCCTGTCGCTGATCGCGGCCTTCACGCCTTTGATTTTCATGGACGGAATCGTCGGGCGGCTGTTGCGCGAATTCTCGCTGACGCTGACCTTTGCCATCGTGGTGTCGACCGTGGTTTCGCTCACGGTCACGCCGATGATCTGCGCCCATTTCATCAAGGAGGCGACTTCCGATCGCGCCACCTGGTTCGACCGGCTGGTCGAGGGCACGCTGTCGCGCATCGTATCGTTCTACACCTGGACGCTGCGGCGGGTGCTGGAGTTTCCCTATCTCACGCTGGTTGTGTTCTTTGCGACCATTGCGTTGACGGTGGTGCTCTACATCAAGACGCCGAAGGGATACTTCCCGACCGACGACAGCGGTTTTGTGATCGGATCGACCCGTGCTTCCCCCGACATCTCGTTTCAGGCCATGCTCGCGTTGCAGCAGCAACTGGCCGATATCGTGATGGCCGACCCCGCGGTCGCCGGGATCGGCTCCTCGCTCGGCAGCGGTGGCGGTCCCGGTGGCGGCGGCTCCAACCGCGGCACCATGTTCATCAGCCTGAAGCCGCCGGAGGAGCGGCAAGGGCAGTCGACCGAACAGGTGATCGATCGCCTGCGCCGGGCGCTGTACCGCGTCGCTGGCATCCGCCTGTTCATGTTCGCGGCCCAGGATCTTCGCACCGGCGGACGGCAGAGCGATTCCGACTATCAATATACACTGTCGAGCACCGATCTCGATCTGCTGCAGAAATGGGCGCCGCTGGTCGGCAAGCGCATGGAGACCGTGGAGGGTATCACCGACGTGTCCAGCGACCGCGATCCCGGCGGGCTGCAATTGTCACTGGTGATCGATCGCAAGACCGCCTCCAGCCTCGGCGTTCGCGTCCAGGACATCGACAACGCGCTGAACAATGCGTTCGCGCAGCGGCAGATTTCGATCGTCTACACCCAGCGTAACCAGTACATGGTGGTGCTGGAGATCGACCCGAAATTCCAGGCCGACCCGTCGAACCTGGAACGCATTTACGTCGAGGGCGCCAACAACGCGCAGGTGCCGCTATCGGCCGTCGTGCGCTATCAGCGCGGCCTGTCGCCGCTGGCGGTCTATCACTCGCAGTCGTTCCCCTCGACGACGGTGTCGTTCAACCTGGTGCCCGGCGTGCCGCTGGAAGTCGCGACCACCAATATCCAGCGCGCGGTCGATGAGCTGCATATGCCCGAGGGCATCCGCGGCAGTTTCGACGGTAGCGCCGGCGACTTCAACAAGACCAGCGGCCGGCAGCCGCTGTTGATCCTCGGCGCGCTGGTGGCGATGTATATCGTGCTCGGTGTGCTCTATGAGAGTCTGGCACATCCCCTGACCATCATCTCGACGCTGCCGTCCGCGGGTCTCGGCGCGCTGCTGGCGCTGCAGCTGACCAACACGCCGCTGACCGTGATCGCCTTTGTCGGCATCATTCTCCTGATCGGTATCGTCAAGAAGAACGGGATCATGATGGTGGATTTCGCCCTCGATGCCGAACGCAACCGCGGCCTGTCGTCGGCGGACGCGATCTTCGAGGCCTGCACCGCAAGGTTCCGCCCGATCCTGATGACGACCATGGCGGCCTTGTTCGCCGGCATTCCGCTGGTGATTGCCACCGGCCCCGGCACCGAGCTGCGCCGGCCGCTCGGAATTACCATCATCGGCGGCCTGTTCGTGTCCCAGATCCTGACGCTCTACACCACGCCGGTGATTTATCTGCTGATCGACCGGTTGCGGCGGCGGCGGGAAGGTCCGGCCGCGATCCAGGTGCCGGCGGAATAATCGCTCGATTCGCCCTGATGTGTTGATGGGCTGGGCGGTGAAGCGTATAGCGGGCAGATGTCAAAACAACCCGAATCCAAGGCCGGTACCGATGCAATTGAGGTGCCGGAGTGCCCTGATTGCGGCAAACCGCTGCCCTTGTGCATCTGCGAGAGCATTGCCCCGATCGAAAACAAGGTCTCGCTCCTGATCCTGCAGCATCCGCAGGAGCAGGACCGGACGCTCGGCACCGCGCGGTTGACGGCGCTGCACTTTAGCGATGCCGTGCTCAAGATCGGATTGTCCTGGCCGAGCCTTTCCAAGGCGCTGGGGCGGCCGGTTGACGATCCCTCGCGCTGGGCGGTGCTCTATCTCGGCTCCGCCAAGGTCAGCGAGCTCGAGACCGAAAACGAAATCGTCGCGATCAACCGCAAGGGCGAAATCGAGCCGCATCAGCGCGCCATCCTCAGCGATATCGAGGGCATCGTGCTGCTTGACGGCACCTGGAGCCAGGCCAAGGCGCTATGGTGGCGCAATGCGTGGATGCTGAAATGCCAGCGCGTCATTCTTGGGCCCAAGCGCCCGTCGCGCTATGGAAAGCTCCGCAAGGAGCCGCGTGCCGACGGGCTGGCGACCATCGAGGCCGCGGCCATGCTGTTCGCAGGACTCGAGAAGCGGCCCGATATCGCCGAGACGCTCAACGGCAGCTTTGAGCGGCTCCTGGCGCGATACCGCGAGGTTCAGGCCACCATGCCGGAACTCGCGCCAAAGCCGAAGAAGAAGGATTATCGCCGCCGCAAGGGGGTTAAAGCCCGCGCCAAATAGTGCTAGCGAAGGCCGGAAGCGTCTACTAAACCGGCCCGGATTGCCGGCGACGACTTGCCCGCCACTAGCCGAAAAAGGCACGAG
>JBOHIT010000274.1:0-3825 GCA_050726155.1 Bradyrhizobium sp. | reverse complement strand
CTGGCGGCCTCTTCACAATCCGAGAGATCTTCAGATCAGTGCATTCGCTGATCTCAACCCACGCGGTTTCGGGTTAATGCAGCGTCAGAGGGAGTTTTTTGCCTATCAGGACCTCGAGTCCAGTTTCGAACGCCGGCCAAGTTTGTGGGCGGAGCCAATCGGAGATTGGGGGGAGGGTTCGGTCAAGCTAGTCGAAATTCCGACCAAGGAAGAAGTACACGACAACATTGCGAGCTTCTGGCAGCCCAAGGCTGCGCTGCAGGCAAAGGGCGAGCACACCTATACCTACCGGCTGCACTGGGGGCCGGACACTCCGAAACCGACCGCGCTTGCGCGATTTTCCCGAACCGGCATCGGTGCGAGAGGCGAAAACGCGACACTGTTCGTGCTGGACCTGATCGGCGACAGGTTGAAATCCGTCGACCCAAAGACTCTGCGGGGCACTGTGACCGCAGAGAAGGCCAAGATCCAGAACATCGTCACCCAGCCGAATCCGGCCTCGGGCGGCTGGCGCTTGAGTTTCGAACTCTTGAAGGAGAAGAATCCCGTCGAGATACGCGCATCGCTCATGCAGGAGAGCGAGCCGGTATCGGAGGTTTGGGTATATCGATGGACACCCTAGGAAAAGGTCACGGATCGCTTCAACGCAGCGATCCTCCACTGAACCAATTCCTTCCCCGTGAAGCGCCAATGGAAATGGCGGTGCAGCCGTTGCCGTCATTCCGGCCGCAAGCTCAGGCTTCAGAGTTTGCGCGGGCATGGCCGCGACGTGCTTACCTCCTTGCGGGCACCGTCTTCCTGACCTTGGCGGGCTGCTACGAGATGTACGAAGTGCTCCAAGTGGGCGGCGTGACGATCCTGGAGGCAATCATCCTCGCTCTGTTCGTCCTATTGTTTGCATGGATCGCGTTTTCCTTCATGTCGGCCATTGCCGGTTTCTTCGTGCTGCTATTGCGACGGAAGGACGAACTCGGCATCGATTCCAGCGCCCCCCTACCGGCGATCGAAAGCCGGACCGCGATGTTGTTGCCCACCTACAACGAGGACCCCTATAGCGTCCTGGCCCGGTTGCGCGCGGTCTATGAATCGGTCGAGGAAACCGGATGCGCCTCCAAGTTCGACTGGTTTGTTCTGAGCGACACGACCGATCCCGCCATCTGGATCGCCGAAGAAAGGTGTTTTCTTCGGCTCCGCGACGAAGCTGGGCCAACGGCGAGAATTTTCTACCGGCACCGTCCGGAAAACACGGCGCGCAAATCCGGCAATATCGAGGATTGGGTCAAGCGGTTCGGTTCCGACTATGAGTGCATGCTTATCATGGATGCCGACAGCCTGATGACCGGCGACACCATCGTGCGGCTTGTCGCTGCGATGGAGCAACATCGAAACGTAGCGCTGATCCAAACGCTGCCAATCGTGGTCAACGCCAGAACGTTATTCGCTCGGTGGCAGCAATTTGCCGGGCGGTTGTATGGTCCGTTGATTGCCGCCGGTATTGCATGGTGGCATGGATCCGAAGGCAATTACTGGGGCCACAACGCCATCATCCGGGTTCGCGCTTTTGCCCGGGACGCCGCCCTTCCCGAGCTCAAGGGCCGCAAGCCGTTCGGCGGGCACGTCCTCAGCCATGATTTCATCGAGGCTGCGTTCATGCGACGTGGCGGTTGGGCCATCCATATGACGGCGACGCTCGGCGGCAGTTACGAAGAAAGCCCCCCATCGCTGCTGGATTTCGCCGCGCGCGATAGGCGATGGTGTCAAGGCAATCTGCAGCATCTGGCACTGCTTCCGGCGCGCGGCCTTCATTGGGTCTCGCGGCTCCATCTCCTGACCGGAATTGGCTCCTACCTGACGGCACCGCTCTGGTTCACTTTTCTGGTATTCGGGATCCTGGTATCGCTGCAAGCGCAGTTTGTCAGGCCCGAGTATTTTCCAAAGGGGTTTTCGCTATTTCCGACCTGGCCCGCGCAGGATCCTATCCTGGCGGCATGGGTATTCGTTGCCACGATGGGCATGCTGATCCTTCCCAAGATGCTCGCCTACGTCGTCATGCTCACCCATAAAGACGAACGAAAAAAGTTTGGTGGCAGCTTACGTGCCTTTGCCGGTATCCTTGCGGAGACCTTCCTTTCAGGCCTGACCGCGCCGGTGATGATGATCTTTCAATCGTCTGCGGTCGCAGCGATCCTGCTAGGACATGATGCGGGGTGGCAGGTTCAACGCCGTGACGACGGCGCGGTGTCATATGAGGACACGCTTCGGAAATACTCGGTTCCGACGCTTTTTGGGATCGCCATGGCCATCAGCGCGTACGCGGTGTCACTGGCGCTGCTGTTATGGATGATGCCCGTTATTCTCGGCCTCCTGCTCGCCATTCCGCTTGCCATGCTGTCTTCCTCAGCAAGTGCAAGGTCGACTTCCCGCCTGTTCAAGACACCGGAGGAGACCTCACCGCCGCAGGTCATGCTGAGAGCTAACGAACTAGCCAATACCTTGCACCGGACGGTTTGCTGCCCGCTTCTCGAACTCCACCGCGATGCCGACCTGCGCGCGGCGCATCTCAATAATCTATGCAGTCCAAAACCACGGAATCGGGGCGAGGTCGATCCTCATCTCGCGATTGCGCGCGCTAAAATCGAAGAGGCTGAAACCGTCGACGAAGCGGCCGCATTCCTGACCCCGCGCGAGAAATTTGCTGTCCTTAATTCGCCGACCGTCCTTGGCGCGCTGTTGGCCTTGCCGGCCTCCTAGATGGCACGGCTGGCGGAAGTTGTTTGGCGGCGTCCGCATTTCTTAAGCCCCGCTTTCTTTAGCGCCTCAGTTCGAGGTCCATGCAGACTTCAACTCAGAGTTTTTTGTATCGAGAACAAACGGCGGCTCGGCCATTCACCATCCAACGAGGACTGGCAGGTACCGGTTGTGGCATCGCCTCGGTCACCCCATGAGCGCACTCTCTGGACAGATGTATCCAATTGCGTCAACGGTTCGCTCGGACAAGGCCGAACAAGAGCCGTGGGCATCAAACTGCGGCCGCTTAGAACCTGGGATCAATTGCAAACCTGGACTCGCCGGTATACCCAGCCGTACCCGTCCCAATAGCGCTCGCGAACAACCCGGCAAGCAGGCTCTTCGACATAGACCGGTTCGGGCGCATAATAAACCGGCGGCGGAGCAGGCCGTGACGCCAGGGCGCCGCCTAACAGCGCTCCGCCGATAAGTCCCCCTACGACGCCAGCGGCGATTTGACCATTCTCCGCGCTTGCAGGCGCAGGCAGCAGAAGTGGACCCGCGGCCAATGAAACAGCCACGATCGCTGATACGATTTTTCCCATAACGCTTTCTCCAATTTGCGGCCGCAAATCGTTCGCGGACCCCCGACCATCATACATCTCGCGATTAACGCTTTCTTAAGCCTGCAGCATGGCAGCAAATTGTTTTGCGCAGGAACCCGTCCGCTCCGATTGTTGCGCGGGCAGGCAACGCGCGCGATTTAGCGCGAGCGCTGTTGCCGCTGCTCCGTGGCATCCTCACGCGCGCTCATTCGTCGTTGCTACACTTCAACCGTCGTCATCTCGGTGGCGGACAAGGTTGACCGTTTGGAAGCACGCACGGCCTTGCTCCAGCCGGAGGCGGAGCTGGACGCGCAGCAGCAGGAGGCGGTGGCGGCGGCGGCGGAGCCGGTCGCACAACAGGAGGCGGTGGCGGCGGCGGCGGAGCCGGTCGCGCAACAGGAGGCGGTGGTGGCGGCGGCGGAGCCGATCGCGCAACAGGAGGCGGTGGTGGCGGCGGCGGAGCCGGTCGCGCAACAGGAGGCGGTGGTGGCGG
>JBOHIT010000273.1:0-3266 GCA_050726155.1 Bradyrhizobium sp. | reverse complement strand
TCATGACGCTCGGCGGGCTGGCGCTGGCGGTCGGCATCCTCGTCGACGATGCCACCGTCACCATCGAGAACATCAATTACCATCTGGAGCAGGGCAAGCCGGTCGAGCAGTCGATCATGGATGGCGCCAACCAGATCGTTACGCCGGCCTTCGTTTCGCTGCTGTGCATCTGCATCGTATTCGTGCCGATGTTCTTCCTGCAGGGCGTCGCGCGCTTCCTGTTCGTGCCGATGGCCGAAGCTGTCATGTTTGCGATGATCTGGTCGTTCCTGCTGTCGCGTACGCTGGTGCCGACGATGGCGAAATATCTGCTCCAGCCGCACGTCGATCATGGCGGCGAGCGGCCGAAGTCGCGCAATCCGGTGGTATAGTTCCAGCGCGGTTTCGAGGCACGGTTCGAACGCATTCGCGCCACCTACCGCGACCTGCTGTCGATGGCATTGGGGCGCCGGCCGTTGTTCGTCAGCGGCTTCCTCGCCGTCGTAGTGCTGTCTTTCCTACTGGTGCCGTATCTCGGTCGTAACTTCTTTCCGGCGGTCGATGCCGGCAACATCCTGATGCACGTTCGCACCCAGATCGGTACCCGCGTCGAGGAGACCGCCAACCAGCTCGCCGACGTGCAGAAGGCGATCCGCAAGATCATTCCGCCCGGCGAGATCGACACACTGACCGACAACATCGGCATGCCGATCTCCGGCATCAACATGACCTACAACAACACCGGCGTGATCGGACCGGCGGACGGCGACATCCAGATCAAGCTTAGGGAAGGCCACAGGCCGACAGACGAATATGTCCAGATCTTGCGCGAGCAATTGCCGCGGCTGTTTCCCGGCATGAGCTTCTCGTTCCTGCCGGCCGACATCGTCAGCCAGATCCTGAACTTCGGCGCGCCGGCGCCGATCGACCTGCAGATTCGCGGCGCGGATATGAAGGCAAACTTCGACTACGCCAACAAGCTCTTGAGCAGGATTCGCCGCATTCCCGGTATCGCCGACGCGCGTATCCAGCAATCGCCCAACGCGCCGACCTTCAACATCGATGTCGACCGCACCCGGGCGCAATATGTCGGGCTGACCGAACGCGACGTCACAAACAGCCTCGTCGTCAATCTCGCAGGCAGTTCGCAGGTCGCGCCGACCTACTACCTCAACCCGGACAATGGCGTGTCCTACTCGATCGTGATGCAGACGCCGCAATACAAGATGGACTCGCTCAGCGCCCTGCAGGCGCTGCCGATCACCGCGACCGGCAATCCGCAGGCGCCGATCCTCGGCGGCATCGCCGTGGTCAACCGCTCGACCTCCAGCGCCGTCGTGTCGCAATACGACATCCAGTCGATGGTGCAGATCTACGCGACTCCGCAGGGGCGCGACCTCGGCGCCGTCGCCGCCGACGTGCGGACCGCGATGGCGGAGACGGCGAAGGATGTGCCGAAAGGCAGTTCGGTGGTGCTGCTCGGCCAGGTGCAGACCATGAACAGCGCGTTCTCCGGCCTGCTGTTCGGGCTGCTCGCCGCCGTGGTGCTGATCTATTTCCTGATCGTGGTGAACTTCCAGTCCTGGTCCGATCCGTTCGTGATCATCACAGCGCTGCCGGCAGCCCTTGCCGGCATCGTCTGGATGCTGTTCACGACCCAGACGACATTGTCGGTGCCGGCGCTGACCGGCGCCATCATGTGCATGGGCGTCGCCACCGCCAACAGCGTGCTGGTGATCAGCTTTGCGCGTGAGCGCTATGAGGAACTCGGCGATCCCGTTGCGGCCGCGCTGGAAGCCGGTTTCGTCCGCTTCCGCCCGGTGCTGATGACGGCGCTGGCCATGATCATCGGCATGACGCCGATGGCGCTGGGGCTCGGCGAGGGCGGCGAGCAGAACGCGCCGCTCGGAAGGGCCGTCATCGGCGGCCTGATCTTTGCGACCATTGCCACCCTGATGTTTGTTCCCGTGGTATTCAGTATGGTACACAAGAAACAGGGCGTCATCGCCGACGCCGCACCGGAGAAGTCGCATGACCACTGAACAACGCCCGCCGGTATCGCGCCGGAAATTGGGCATATTCGGGGTTGCGGCGCTGATCGGGGCGGGCCTCATCGTCGCCACCGGTATCCGGGCCCGCGAGGAATCCGGCGCCAGGCTCCGCGAATGGACCGATAACCAGGCGGTTCCGAGCGTCGCCGTCGCGTTCCCCAATGCGAGGGCGCTCAACCCCACCATCGATCTGCCGGGCCGGCTGGAAGCCTATTCGCGCGCGCCGATCTTTGCCCGCGTCAGCGGCTACCTGAAAAGCTGGAGCGCTGACATCGGCGCCAGGGTGAAGGCCGGCCAGGTGATTGCCGAGATCGAGGCGCCCGACCTCGACCAGCAATTGCTGCAGGCCCGCGCCGATCTGGTCAGCCAGCAATCCAGCGCCAGATTGTCGGAGGCAACCCTGAACCGGCGCAAGACGCTGGTGGCCTCAAACTTCGTCTCGGCGCAGGAAATCGACGAACGCACCGCCGACCTCGCCAACAAGAAGGCCGCGGTCAATTCCGGCCAGGCCAATGTCGAGCGGCTGGAGGCGCTGGCCGGCTACAAGAAAATCACCGTGCCGTTCGACGGCGTCGTCACCGCGCGCGACACCGATGTGGGCGCGCTGATCAATGCCGGCGGCGGCAGCGGACCGGCGATGTTCGTGGTGTCCGACATCACCAAGCTGCGCGTCTATGTCAACGTTCCCCAGACCTACGTGCCCGCGATCAAGATCGGCGCCAAGGCCGCGATCACGATGCCGGAATATCCGAACCGCAATTTTGCGGCGACGGTGGAGGCCTCCTCGCAATCGGTCGAGGTATCCTCGGGCACCACGCGGATGCAGCTTGCGCTCGACAATTCGGCCGGCGAACTGATGCCGGGCGGTTACGCCAACGTCCGCCTCAGCCTGCAGCGCGATCTGGTCCCGCTACACATCCCGGCGAGTGCGCTGATCTTCAACAAGGACGGCTTGCGGGTCGCGACTGTCGGCCCTGACGACAAGGTGCTGTTCAAGGCCGTCACCATCGCCCGCGATCTCGGCAAGGAAATCGAACTGGCCTCCGGCGTCGCCCCCGACGACCGCATCATCACCGCGCCGCCTGACGGCATCGCCGATGGCGACCAGGTCCGCGTCGTCGGCGCCGGCGCCAAGGGCAAGCCGACGACGGCATCGGAAAAGCAGGACGTGAAGGGGTAGGGGCGGGTCACACCCAACGCCGTCATCCTGAGGTGCGCGCTCTTGCGCGCCTCGAA
>JBOHIT010000272.1:0-5041 GCA_050726155.1 Bradyrhizobium sp. | reverse complement strand
ATGTACTGCTGTCGCTCGGTGCGCGTTTCGACGACCGCACTTCAAGCTCGTGGATTCCGGGCTACTCCTTCACCATTCCGCCGACACAGCTCATTCACGTTGACATCGATCCGGACGAGATCGGCCGCAACTATCCGGTGGCGCTGGGCCTGATGGCCGACATCCGCACCTTTCTGCGCCAGGTCCTCGCCGAGCTCGATCGCCGCAAGGACCTCACAAAAAAGGCCGAGGCCCGCAAGAAGTGGCTCGCCCAGATCGACGGTTACCGCAAGGAGTGGAACAAGCTGGTCGCGCCGGGCTTCACCGACGACACCCAGCCGATCAATCCGCAGCGCGCTGCGTTCGAGATTCAGCGCGGGCTGCCCGACGACGCGATCCTGGTCAGCGATATCGGCGTGCACCACAACTGGCTGCTCGGCTATTGCAAGCCGCGCCGTCCGGATTCGATGATCGGCTGCATGGCATTCGGCTCCATGGGCTTCGGTGTCGCCGGCGTACTCGGCGCCAAATTCGCGGCGCCCGACCGTCCCTGCGTATCGGTATGCGGTGACGGCGCCTTCTTCATGCAGGCCAATGTGCTCGGCACTGCGGTCGAATATAACCTGCCGTGCGTCTGGGTCGTATGGAACAACTATGCCTACGCTTCGATCCGCGGGCTGCAGCGCGGCTACCTGGGTGGGCGCGAACTTGCGACCGACTTCCATGATCCCGTCACCGGACAACGCTACAATCCGGATTTCGCGGCGATGGCGCGTTCCTGCGGCGTGGATGGCGTGCGCATAGACCGCGCAGCCGATCTCGCCGAAGCTGTCCGGAGAGGCATCGCCGCCAACAAGCCCTATCTGATCGACGTCGATATCGCTGCCGATATCAATCCCGCGGGTGCCGGAATTTGGGAGTTGCCAGGGCTTGGACGCAGCAAGCCCGCGATCGGCACACGATACGAGCCGGTCTGAATCAATCGAGGAGAGCGCATGTTGCTTGCAGGCAAGAAAATCGTCGTCGTCGGTGGTTCCTCCGGCATTGGTCTTGCGACGGCGGAAATGGCCAAACGCGAAGGCGCCGACGTCATCGTGGCGTCGCGCAACGTCGAGCGTCTCGACAAGGTCGCCGAGAAGCTCAATGCGATCGCAATCCCGGCGGACGTCACCAGCGACGACAGCGTGACAAAACTGTTTCGCGCCTGTGGCCCGGTCGATCATGTGGTGGTGACGGCGGCGCAGCTTCGGACCGGTCCGTTCAAGTCGGTGGCGATGGACGATGTGCGCGCCACGATGGAGAGCAAGTTCTGGGGCGCGTGGCGGGTGGCGCGATCGGCGGAAATCCGCCCCGGCGGATCGCTGACGCTGGTTTCCGGCTTTCTCAGCGTTCGTCCGCGGCCCAATTCCGCGATAGTCAGCGCCGCCAACGGCGCGCTGGAGTCGCTGGCAAAGGCGCTGGCGCTCGAACTGGCGCCGGTACGCGTCAATGCAGTCTCGCCCGGTGTGATCGATACGCCGATCCGCGCTGCGATGCCGGAGGCTGCGCGGATCGATATGCTGGCCAAGACCGCTGCGGCGCTGCCGGTCGGCCGCGTCGGGATCGGCGACGATATTGCGCGACAGATATTGTCGTTCATGGCCAACGGCTTCGCGACCGGATCGATCGTCTATATCGACGGCGGCGCGCTGGTGATCTGATCGTCGCGCAAACTGAGGAGCACGACATGGCTGAAGAGAATCACGGCGCCTTCATCCGCAACATCGCCGAAGTGCCGTGGCGCGAATTTCCCAATCATTTTGGTGGAGCGCTGTCGAAGCCGCTTGTGATGCCGGAGACGGCGGGCTCACGCCATATCGACTACCGGATATCGATGTACCAGCCGATGGCCCATGTCGCGCGCCACAAGCACAGGATCCAGGAACAGATCTATCACGTGCTCGAAGGTGAGGGCTTGATGGAAATCGCCGGCAAGAATCATGTCGTGCGCAAGCACGATTTCATCTTCCTGCCGCCCGGCGTCGAACACGCCATCTCGAACTCGGGGCTGGTCGATCTGGTGTTCCTGGTGATCACGTCCCCGGTGAGCGACGACGAGAAGCCGGTCTGAGGCAAGGGCGGCATTACGCCGCAAGGTCGAGCAGCAGGCACGACGAACCCCTGACCAAAACCGTGCGGCCTCTCGACGTGATCACCGGCGCATCGCCGTTCACGGTGACAAGTCCGAGCGCAATTAGGCGTTCGATTGCAAGTCGGTTGGTGCGCGGTGGCCGCGCTGCGTCGTTGCGCAGATTCTTCAAGGCTTCCCACTGGTCGTGCGTCAGGTCGTAGTCGAATTCATCGTTCATGGCGTCCAAGGACTCCGGATTTCCTTGGGCGCGTGATAGCGGCCGCTCATGAATTTCGTGCGACCACAACGAGTCAGGATTTGGACGTGCGATGATGCGCCGTCACATCATCGTGTCATTGGAATATTTCAACTGTTTCGAATCGGAACGTGCTGCGTTGCGTCAAAGCGCCACAATGCTTAACCGCGTCGCACGCTGGCGCCGCCATCGACCGGCAACGTCACGCCGGTTATGAAACTCGCTTCATCGGACGCGAGGAACAATGCGGCATTGGCGACGTCCCAGCCGGTTCCCATTTTCTTGCGTAACGGCACCTTGCTGTCGCGTTCGGCTTCGACCTCGGCGCGGGTCTTCTTGAATTCGCGGGCACGGGTATCGACCGCCATCGGGGTATTCATCAGGCCGGGCAGGATGACGTTGGCGCGGATGCCGTATTGCGCGTTCTGGTAGGCGAGCTGTTCGGTGAAGGCGACCATGGCCGATTTGGTCGCCTTGTACGCGACGTAGGGATAGGTCGTGATCACAGCCATCGAGGAGATGTTGATGATGCTGCCGCTGTTTTGCTTACGCATGATCGGGATCACATGCTTGGCGGCGAGGATGCAGCTCTTGAGGTTGATCGCGACGCAGCGGTCGAACGCTTCCTCGGTGATATCGAGCAGTTCGGCGTCGCCGCCGGACAGGCTGACGCCGACATTGTTGTGCAGCACGTCGATGCTATCCCAGCGGCCATGCGCGTCCTCGACCATCGCCTTGATCTCGGCATTTTTGGTGACGTCGGCCTTGAATGCCTCCGCCGTTCCGCCCTTGGCCTTGATCAGGTCGACCGTCTCCTGCGCGGAGGCAAGGTTGTGATCGACGCAGAGCACCTTGGCGCCCTCGCGTGCGAAAGTGAGCGCGGTGGCGCGGCCGTTGCCGATGCCCTCGCCCGGGCTCTGGCCGGCGCCGACGACGATGGCGACACGATCTTTCAGGCGCATTTCATTCCACTCCCGGGATCGGGTACTGCTGCAGTACCTCTTTGTAGTAGGGCTCGTTGTCCATCTTCATCGTTGCCAGCACGCGCACCACGGCGCAGTAGAACGCGATGGTGAGGACGAGGTCGGTCATGTGCTCGTTGGAGAGCTCCTGCTTGATCTCGGCGAACGTCGCGTCCGACATCGCGAGTTCGCGCACCATCTCGCGGGCGCCGCGCAGGATCACTTTCGCCAGCGGCTCGAGGTTGGAGGACTTGCCTTCGGTCTCGGACATCATCGCCACGATGTCGTCGTCGGTGACGCCGAACTCCTTGCCGATCTTCACGTGATGAGTGAATTCGTATTCGGATTTCTCTATCCAGCCGACCTGCAGGATCGCCAGCTCGCGCAGCCGCGGATTAAGCGTGCTCTTGTGGCGGATGTAACCGCCGAGGCCGGAGAAGGCGCGCGCCATGTCGGGCGAGTTGACCAGCAGCTTGTGCAAATTGGTGTTGCGTTTGAGCATGTCGCGGTATTCGGGGGCGATCTGGTCGGCTTCGAGATAGGGCAGGCGGGCCATGTTGTTGTTTTCCTTGTCTGGCAAATTCGTCCGGCAGCAGTCGCGCTGGATCGACTCAGCCATAGAGCGCTTTGTGCTCGCTCGCGTAATTGGCGTAGGAATCCTTGATGCTCGCGAGATTGAGCAGCATGGTGGCGACCGGCTTGTCATCGGCGCCGAATACCGTCGTGCGCACCCACATGCTCTCGGTCCGCCGGCTGCCGCTCAAGGCGACGACCTCGCGTTCGGTAACGTAATTCTCGCCGGCGAACAGCGGCCCGCGCAGCAGGCGGATTTCCTGGTCCGCGAACAGTCCCACCGCAGGCCCGCGGATCGGCAAGCGGTCCTCGCGCGCGCGGTATTGAAACAGCACGCTCAGCATCTCCATCGGGATAATGGCGCGGCCCCAGGGATTGAGCTCCTGAGAATAGTACGCCGAGGGCTCGGTGATGACCTTCAGCTTCTGCTCAAGCGAAAACGGATAGAGATCGCCCATGTTCTGGTCGAAATCCATTTTCACGGTTTGCCGGCCGGTCTTCATGCCGACCTTGAGGTCGGCGAGGATCACGGGATCGGCGAGCGGCTTCAATTCGCCGAGCCGGCGGTGAAGTGCCGTTTCCGTTCCGTCGCTGCCGACGGACGCGGTGCCGCGCAAAATCTCGGTGCCGTCGCGCTTGGTCATGCCAACAGCGCAAACGGTCTGGCCCGGCCTCGGCTTTTCGATGCTGGCCTGGACTTCCTCGCCCTCGAAGGCGGGGTTGCGGTAATGCGCCGACAGGCAGCCGGTCTCGAACCATGCCCGGCCCCAGATCCGTTCGCACAGCGGCGCGAATTGGCTGAAATGGGTCGGGCCTTCGATCGTGCCGCCTTGAAATCCCAGCTTCTGCGCGGTCGCATCGTCGTGGATCGAGGCGTGGGAGTCGTAGACCTGGGCATGCAGCATCTGCGCCGGTCGCCGCCACGGCCCAACCAGCACGTCGCCGCTCTCCAGTATCTCTGTCGTGAATGCGGCTGCTGTCATGCTCCAGGCCTTTCCTTGAGTCGTCCCTGGCTTTCGCGTTTGCCGCCAGCGTTTCAAAGAAGACGGGTTTCGGCAAGGGTGCGACGCAATCTACACCGCAGCGGAGATATGTCCTGCCGCCATGGATTCAGGCTGGGCACGCATAGCAAAATCGGTGCATTCTGATCCCAATTAGACC
>JBOHIT010000271.1:0-6027 GCA_050726155.1 Bradyrhizobium sp. | reverse complement strand
GGTCACCTCATCGTGCTGGCGGTGACTTCGAAGGATCGCATTCCGGCTCTCGCTAACATTCCGACGGTGGCTGAAGCTGCCCTGCCAGGGTATGTTGCAACAGCTTGGTACGCGCTGCTCGCGCCTGCCGGTACTCCACAGGCAATAGTTGAGAAGCTGAATGCCGCTGCTCGCAAGGCCATGGAGTCTCCTGCGATGAAGAAGCTTCTCGATCAAGCCGGAGCGATTACTGCCCCAACCACACCCGGCGAGCTTGGCGAGTTCATCAAGAGTGAAATCAGTCGTTGGAAGCCAATCATTGAGATGTCTGGCGCCAAAGTCGACTGACGAGCCAGTAGGACTTCTGCGTGTCCAACCCCACATGTGCTCGCACTCCCGAACTTAACGACGCTGGCGCTTTTATTGCTCAGGCTTTCACAGAGGGAACTTGAAGCACCGTGTTGCATTGCGAGATAGGGATGAAACCGTACTTAACCCTCCATCACCCTGCGAGTGCGCAGCGCTACTACAGCGAGCGGATGTGGCGCGAGGACACTTTCTATAGTCTGTTGACCCGTCATGCGACGGAGCAACCTGATGCCGTAGCGTTGCAGGATGCGCGCCGGGCGCTGACCTGGAGCGAGCTCAAGCGTTGGACGGACGGTGTCGCGGCCGATCTGCGCGAATACGGTTTGGGCGGTGGCGACCGTGTGATGATGTGGCTCTCGAACCGCGCGGAGGCAGTCGTCATGTTCTTGGCTTGCGTCCGCGAAGGGATCGCCTGCAATCCGTCCGTCCACAAGACCTATACATGCGCCGAGGTCGGAGAACTGCTCGCGACACTTTCGGCGCGTGCGCTTCTGACCGAAGACGGTTGGGGAACCGATCGTGCGACCGTCGACTTCGATGCCGCGCTTGTCCGGATCAAAAGCCTCAAGGTCGTTTACACGCCGAAGGCCTTTCCTGCGCCTGCGCGCAACAACACTCCGCCTTGCACGGACCCCGACAAGGTCGCGTATCTCGCTTTCACTTCAGGGACGACGGGCACGCCGAAGTGCGTCATGCATTCCGACAACACGCTTCTCGCAAATGCACGCGATCTCGTCGCCGACTGGAAGCGCGGTCCTGAGTCGGTGATCCTGTCGCTCTCTCCGTTGTCGCATCACATCGCTTGGGTAGGCGTGGCGCAATGGCTGCTCACCGGCGGCCGGTTCGTCACGGCCGATCCGCCGGAAGGCATGAGTCGGATCGACTGGATTGAGACGACGGGCGCAAACTACGTCCTCGGCGTACCGACCCATGCGATGGACGTCCTCGGAGAGCAGCAGGAAGCCGGTATCGAGAGGCTCGGCTCCGTCGAGACGTTCTACATGGCCGGATCGCCGATCCCGCCGAGCGTGGCGGCCGCGTTCGTCAGCCAGGGCATCAAGCCGCAGAACGTCTACGGCATGACAGAGAACTCCTCGCATCAGTACACGCATCCAGATGACGACGCCGAGACCATTGTCAATACATGCGGACGGGGGGGGCGATCTTACGAAGTGAAGTTGTTCGATCCGGGCGATCCGGACAAGGAAGTCGCTCCCGGCGAGGTCGGTCATATCGGTGGGAGGGGCGCTGCATTGATGCTCGGATATCTGGGCAACCAGACGGCAACCGAAGGAAGCTTCAACAGTGACGGCTGGTTTCTATCTGGAGATCTTGGCGTCATGGACGCCAAAGGCAATCTCCGCATCGAGGGGCGTCTCAAGGACCTGATAATCCGGGGTGGCCACAACATCTATCCGTCGCACATCGAGGCGATGGCCGTCCGCCATCCCGCGGCCGGACGCGTCGCGGCTTTCCCGGTGGCCGACGATCGGCTCGGCGAGCGCGTGTGCATCGCGGTGTCGGGCATGGTCGAGGTGGCCGACCTGATGGATCATCTCCGCAGCGAAGGACTGTCCAAATACGACATGCCTGAATACTTCCTGCGTGTCGGCGAGTTTCCTCTGACGGCGAGCGGGAAGATCCTCAAGCGCGAACTGGTTCTTCAGGTGCAGCGCAATCAACTTCATCCGCAGCAGATCCGGACAACGCCATCGTCACGCAGCGCGTGACCCGGAACGAACAGGAAAAGCTGAATCAGATGCGTCCACTGGAAGACATCCGGGTCCTTGATTTCAGCACGCTGTTGCCCGGTCCCTTCGCGAGTCTGATGCTGGCGGAGGCCGGCGCCCAGGTCGTCAAGATCGAGCGGCCCGGCCGCGGCGACGAGATGCGGAGCTACGTGCCGAAATTCGGCGAAGACAGCGTCAATTTCGCGCTGCTCAACGCCGGCAAGCAGAGCATCACCATCGACCTGAAGGCGCGCGATGCCGTGGAACGGCTGTGTCCTCTGATTGCGGAAGCCGACATCGTGATCGAGCAGTTTCGGCCCGGGGTAATGGACCGGTTAGGTCTGGGATATGCGGCTCTCAGGGAGATCAACCCTCGCCTGATCTATTGTGCCATCAGCGGTTGGGGGCAGAATGGTCCGAAGGCGATGGTCGCAGCGCACGACCTTAACTATCTCGCCGAGTCAGGAATTCTCGGATTGAGCGTAGGCGCCGATGGGGCACCGGTGATCCCGCCGGTGTTGATCGCCGATATCGCTGGCGGCGCTTATCCGGCGGTGACCAATATCTTGCTGGCGTTGCGCCGGCGCGACAAGAGCGGCGAGGGGGCCTATCTCGACGTTGCCATGGGCGAGAACCTGCTGACGCTGGCCTATTGGGGGCTCGGCAACGGCTTCGCGGCGGACGAATGGCCAGGCGGCAGCGATGCGCTGGTGACCGGCGGCAGCCCGCGATACCAGCTCTACCGCACGTCGGACAACCGCCATCTCGCCGTCGCGCCGATCGAAGACAGGTTTTGGGAGAACTTCTGTTCGACTATCGGCCTCGCTCCCGAAATGTGTGCTTCGGAAGCGGACGAAGGCGAGGCAATCGACGCGGTCGGCGAGATCATCGCGACGAAGACCGCAGCCGAGTGGACGTCGATCTTCGCGGGCAAGGACGTGTGTTGCTCGATCGTTGCTAGTCTGAAGGATGCGGTCGCGGATCCTCATGTCACCGCGCGCGGGCTGCTGTCGCGCAAAATCATGGTCGAAGGGCGCTCGATCCCAGCGCTGCCGGTACCGTTAAGCGAGCAATTCCGTGGTCCGAAGGAATCCACACCACCGCGGCTCGGCGCGGATACCGCCGAGATCCTGGCGAACTAGGGTCCGGACTCAATTGAGCCAGTATGCGACGAGAGCGGCGAGATGAACAGCGGCCAAGAAATTCCGGGCGAGCTTGTCGTATCGGGTAGCTATCCGGCGGAAGTCCTTGAGCCTGCAGAAGCAGCGTTCGATGACGTTTCGGCCCTTGTAGGCGCGCCTGTTGAAGGGATGGAGGGCAACTCGGTTGGATTTATTCGGGATGACGGGCTTGGCGCCGCGGTGAACGATTTCGCCGCGAAGGTCGTCGCCGTCATACCCTTTGTCTGCAAGGAGCGCGCTCATGGGCGGCGCGAGTGCCAGAACATCGGATGCCGCTGCGATGTCGGCATCCTGGCCTGGGGTCAGATGCAGGACTACCGGCCGGCAAAGCGGATCGCTCAACGCATGGATTTTTGTCGTGCGACCTCCGCGCGAGCGGCCGATTGCTTGATTGTGCTCCCCCCTTTTCCACCGGAGGCACACCGGTGAGCTTTGATCGAAGTCGAGTCGAGAGACAGTACGACCGTATCTCTGCCGGGCTTGGCCAGCGCTTCAAAGATTGCGCACCAGCGCCCACGCTTGGCCCAACGATTGAAGCGATTATAGACGGTTGTGTAAGGGCCATATTCATGCGGACAATCGCGCCATCGCGCTCCCGACTGCAGCATGTGAATGATCCCACTGATGATACGCCGGTCGTCGTCCCGTTCCGGCCCCGTCAGTCCCGTCGGCAGATGAGGCTCGATACGCGCCCATTGCCTGTCATTCAGCCAAAACAAACCCGCGCGCATTCGCTTGCCCCCGAATCAAAACGATGGTGGCAAGGGAATCACGCGGGGCTAATCAGGTACAGACCCTAGGACGATCCGGATGCGAGCTTTTCAAGTCATCGTGCACGGCGCGCCATCAAGTCTTCGGTGCAATGAAATCCCGGACGTCGCGCCCGGCGACTGCCAGATCCGCATCGGAGTCCGTGCGGCTGGCATCAATTTCTCGGACGTATTGGCGGTCTCTAGCAAAAATCAAGGGCTGCCCAAGCGTCCCCGTTTCGGCGACCACAACGACGCCGTGCCCCGCTATCTGCCCGACAGTCTCTGAAATCAAGAACTCAGTGGAAAGGGAAACACCCCATGACCTTCAGCACCATTCTGTACGAAGAAGACGGTCCGGTCGGCACCATCACGCTGAACCGCCCCGACGATGGCAACATGTTCACCGTCGACATGTGTCATGAGATCCGGGATTGCATCAACGAGATCCGGCGCGAGACGCGTACGCGCGTGATCGTAATCACCGGCGCGGGCGACAGGTTCTTCTGCATCGGTGGCCGCAAGGAAGGCATGGAGAAGACCATGCTTTATGCCGGTGTTTTGCCGACCCTAGAAATGTACGAATCTATCGACCGCCTGCAGAAGCCGGTGATCGCCAGCGTCAACGGTTTTGCGGTTGGCGGCGGCAACGTGCTACAGGTGGTATGCGATCTCACGATCGCCAAGGAAAGCGCGGTGTTCCGGCAGGTGGGGCCGATGATGGGATCATTCGATGCGGGCTACGGCACCTGGTATCTCGAAGATCTGGTCGGCAAGAAGAAGGCCAAGGAGATGTGGTTTCGCAACCCCAAGATATCCGCGGCTGAGGCGCTTAGGATCGGACTGATCAACAAGGTGGTGCCCGACGACAAGCTGAAGGAAGAAACCCGCAAGTTCGCGATGGAGGTGGCGGAGCGCGGTCCGTTCGCTCTGGCATCGATCAAAGGAGCGTTCAACGCACGGCATGGCGGCGTATCCGGACTGGCCCGCGTGTCGCACGATCTTCTTCTTCGACCATATCTCGAAACCGACGAAAGCCACGAATTGTCGGCATCCTTTGCGGAGAAGCGCAAGCCGGACACCAGCAAGTTCGGAAAGTAGCCATGCCTGTCGAACTCACGACACTCGACGACTGCGCTCTGCTGCGCCTGAACAGGCCGGAGGCGCTGAACGCCCTTTCGTTCGGCGTGCTGAAGGAAATCTCGGACGCGCTCACCGAAGTGGCGATATGGAAGGTTCGCGCGCTAATCGTCACCGGTGCTGGCGAGAAGGCGTTCTGCGCTGGCGCCGACATCAAGGAGCTCGGCGGTCGGCCGCTGATCGACTGCAAGCGGGGCGCTGAACTCGGCCAGGCCGCCTTCGCGAAGCTCGACAGGCTTCCGTTCGCTTCCATCGCAGCCATCAATGGCTTCGCCTTCGGCGGCGGTCTGGAATTGGCGTTGGCCTGCACGTTCCGGCTCGGAACTCCGAGCGTGAAGCTCGGCCTTCCGGAGATCAAGCTTGGTCTGATTCCCGGATACGGTGGCACGCAGCGTCTGCCTCGGCTGATCGGCGAGGCGCGGGCTATGGAGATGATCATGCTCGGTCGCACCGTCGTCGCCGAAGAGGCCGCGCGTATCGGTCTGCTGCACCGGATCGTGGAAGGCAACGTTGTCGATGCCGCATTGGCTTTCGCGCATGAGTTCTCTTCTTACAGTCTTCTCGCGCAGCAGTTCGCCCGAGAGGCGGTGTCCCGCGCGTTGGACGTGCCGATCCATGAAGGGCTGAAGATCGAGGCGGATCTCTCGACGCTGGCCTACGGCACGGCGGATGCCTTGGAAGGCATGTCGGCGTTCACCGAGAAGCGGAAACCGGAGTTCAAGGATGCGTAGCGGCCAGATCATAGTCACCGGCGCCAGCCGCGGCATCGGGGAGGCCATCGCGGTCGAACTCGACCGTCGTGGCTTCGCGGTCGCTGGCCTGTCGCGCAGCGGCGTCAGCGTCGTGGGCACCGGCTACGCCTGCGACATGACCGACGAG
>JBOHIT010000270.1:0-1501 GCA_050726155.1 Bradyrhizobium sp. | reverse complement strand
CCCCAGCTAGGGGGCCTCGACAGAGATCGTCGGTAAGATTAGCGTCCAGCGTGGCCTTAGGGAGGAAGATATGATGCGCGTCGCTGCCATCGCTGTTGCTGCGTTGCTCGTCCAGCCCGTACTGGCTTTTGCGCAGGATGCAGCGAAACAACTGGCGGGGAGTTGGAAGCTGACCTCCTGGACCATTCAGGTCGTCGGAGGGGAGCCAAAGGAAACCTTCGGTCCCAATCCGAAAGGCAGGGCGATTTTCACGCCGGACGGGTACGTCTCTTTCATCATCGTGGCGGCAAATCGCAAGCCAGCGACCAACGACGCCGAGTCGGCCGCTCTTCTGAAAACGCTCCTAGCTTACACCGGAAAATTCACAATCGATGGTGACAAATTCACCACCAAGGTCGACGCAACGTGGAATGAGCTTCAGACCGGGACCGACCAGGTCAGATTCTTCAAGGTGGATGGCGACAAGCTTACCCTTCGAACGCCCGAAATCGTCAGCGCCGTTTATGCCGGCCAAAAAGTTGTTGGAACCCTCACCTGGGAACGCGAGCACTGAGCGCCGGGAGTGAGTCATACGAGAACGAGCAGGCGCAGCATCCTAGATGATGCAGAATGTCCGCTCCGGGTCATCAACGGATATGCCCAGCCCCGGCCGTCGAGTCCGCTTTACCTCCAACAGCGGATAGCGAGTATGCGGTTTATGTGAGTACGGGCTCTATCGCTTCTGCTTCGTTCCCAGGCGCGGAATGCATTTGCGCGTGCGCAGCACGCCTGACGTCGTCATCTGGGAGCCGGAGACTTCCTTGATCTGTCCGGCCGGGCACGTTCCGTCGTCGACGAGGACGCGCTGGCCTAGTCGCAGATCGACGATGTTGCGCTCATTCATGACCTGTTCTGCAGTGGCGGGTGAGGCGAGCAGGCACAGGGCCAGGCTGGCGGGAAGGGCAAAAGCGGCGGCCGTTGCGGCCTTCAGAATCGCCAAGTCGGCCTCCCTCACTTGCTCTGGATCTTGAGCCCGTCGGGGCCGACATTGATCTGCACACCCTCGGGCTGTTTCTTGGCCTGATAGAGATTGTAGCCGAGCACACCGACGGCAACGACCAGCACGCCGATAATGAGATACATCACGTTGCTTTTCGCCGGCATTGGTTGTCTCCGTCGTGACGACTGTTCAGCGCATTTAGCGGATGCGCCGGCGATTCTCCTAGGGCGGGCCAAGTTAGCGGGCTGACACCGGCTTTCGCGATTTGCCGGTTCCGGTTCCCTGTGCGTTCGGCTTGCGGCTGGCCCGCAAGGCGGCCAGCGATGCCCTTGCCAGTTTTTCGGCTGACGCCTTCAATAGCGGAATCGGATGGCCGGCAAATCCCAGCACAAATCCCGGCAGCGGCGGCGCGCGGTGGTAGGTTTCCGCGAGTAGCCAGCCCTCGACGCCGGCGGCGGTCTTGGCTTCGGCGGCGACGCTCGGGCTGACCGACGGATCGAACCGAGCCACCAGATGCAGGCC
>JBOHIT010000269.1:0-4941 GCA_050726155.1 Bradyrhizobium sp. | reverse complement strand
ATGCCGTTGTTGGCGATGATGCCGACCGGATGGCCCCAGATATGGGCAAAGCCGCAGATCAGCGTCGTGCCGTAGAGTTTCTTGAACTCGTCGAATTCGGAACCATCGACCAGCCGGGCGATGATGTCGTGGACGTCGAACGGCTTGCGGCCGTCGGCGGAGACCACGCCGTAGATTTCCTCGGCCGGAAACAGCGGCTCGCGCGGCTCGCGCATGTTGAGCACGGCGCGCGGCGGCGGCTTCAGCGTGGCGACGATGCGCCGCGCGATCCCGATCGCGTGGGCGTCGTTCTGCGCGTAATGGTCGGTGACCCCTGATTGCCGCGAATGCACGTCGGCGCCGCCGAGTTCCTCGGCCGTGACCACCTCGCCAGTCGCGGCTTTCACCAGCGGCGGTCCGCCGAGGAAGATCGTGCCCTGGTTGCGCACGATGATGCTCTCGTCGGACATCGCCGGCACATAGGCGCCGCCGGCGGTGCAGGAGCCCATCACGATGGCGATCTGCGGGATGCCTTGCGCCGACATCTGCGCCTGGTTGTAGAAGATGCGGCCGAAGTGCCGTTCGTCCGGAAAGATCTCGTCCTGCAGCGGCAGGAACGCGCCGCCGGAATCGACCATGTAAACGCAGGGCAGATTGTTCTGCCTCGCGATATCCTGGGCCCGCAGGTGCTTCTTCACGGTCATCGGATAGTAGGTGCCGCCCTTGATGGTGGCGTCGTTGGCGACGATGACGCATTCGCGCCCCGAAATGCGCCCTACCCCGGTAATGACGCTGGCGGAGTGGACGTCGCCGCCATAGAGGCCGTGCGCCGCCAGCGGCGACAGCTCAAGGAACGCGGTGCCGGGATCGACCAGCAGGTCGACGCGCTGGCGCGCCAGCATCTTGCCCCGTGACGTATGCCGCGCGCGGGAAGTTTTTCCGCCGCCGCCGGAGACCACTTTGAGTTTTTCGCGCAAGTCAGCGACGAGGCCGCGCATCACCTCGGCGTTGCGGGCGAAGTCGGCAGATGTGGGGTCGATCGTGGAATGAAGCGGCATGGCCTATCGTTTCTTTTGCGGGCTGGCTGCTGAAGCGTTTGTCTTCAAAGGGCGTCGGGGCAGGATATCTCGCAAGACGGCACGCGAGGCTGTAGCATTTTTGCGGCGAAGTGTCCCGGCGGTCAGGACGGCCGGTCCGCCTGCAGGCCGCCACGCCGGCGGCGCACGCCCTGACAAGTTCCCGCCGAAGTCATTCATGACGTCTCATCCCCGTGATTAAAAACGATCATACGTTTTTTTAATATCATCGCAAGAGGGCTTCGTATTTTCTGCAGCCTGCCTGAAAAGCCACGTTAGGCCATTGATATTCCTCGCATCTCATGCAATAAACATACGGTCGTTTGTATCTTTATGCACGCGATAGGCAATCGCTTGAGGACCAGATGGCACGCACGATCGGCTCCTATGGCCCGAAGACGCTGGAAGCGATCCGCAAGGCCGGATTGCGCCTCATCTTCGAACATGGCTATGCGGCGATGAGCCTGCGCGACCTCGCCGCCGAGGTCGGAATCCAGGTCGGGTCGCTGTACAACCATATCAGCACCAAGCAGGAATTGCTGTTCGAGTTGGTGCAGGACCACGTCAACGAGTTGCTCCGTCAGCTCGATCTCGCGCTGGAAGGCAAGAAAAGTCCGGAGGAAAAGCTCCGCGCCTTCGTCGCCTTCCACGTCACCTACCACATGAGCCGGAAGCGCGAGGTCTTCATCGCCAATTCCGAACTGCGTAGCCTTGAGCCGAAGAACTACGATACGATCGTGGCGCTTCGCGGCGCCTATGAGGCGCGGCTGGCGCGCATTCTCAGCGACGGCATTGCCGAAGGCGTTTTCGACGTCGTCGACGTCAAGGTGGCGACATTCGCGATCCTGGCGCTGCTGACCGGCATCTGCAACTGGTACCGGCCGGGCGGACGCCTAACCAAAGAGGCGATCGTCGCCGCCCACGAAAAACTGGTGCTGTCGGGCGTCGCACCCCAGTTGGCTGTCGTCCCTGCCCGCAGGCCCCGCAAGGCGCGGCGCGTGGCGACCGCTTAGCGGCGCCGGGCCCCGGAAACCCGGACACGCACCCTATGGCAGCCAATCAAGAGCTCGACGACATCGACCTGAAGATATTATCCGAGCTTCAGAACGATGGACGCATCCGGATCAACGAACTGGCCAGTCGCGTCGGCCTCTCCCTTCCCCCTTGTCTGCGCCGCGTCCGGTCCCTGCGCGCCCGCGGCGTCATCAAGGCGATCCGCGCCACCATCGACGAGAAGGTGCTCGGCTACGAGGTGGTGTCGTTCGTATCGATCCAGCTCACGAGCCAGGCCAAGGCGACGCTGGAAGCGTTCGAAGCCTCGATTGCGGCCGTGCCGCTCGTCCTGCAGAGCTGGCGCATTTCGGGAGAAGCGGACTTTTTACTCAAATGCGTCGCACCGAGCGTCGAGGGCATGCATCAGCAGCTACGGCAGTTTGCTGCCATGCCCGAGGTCCGAACCATCAGGAGCTTGCCGGTGCTTGGCGTCTCGAAGGACGCCCCCTTGCCGATGCCGGGGGATCCGATGCCCCCCGCAACCGGTCCCCGCAGCGATCCCTGAAGCGTCGGTTTGGTGGGTCCAGGGCTTGGTCCAAAGCTTGGGTCCAGGCTCAGTGGGTCCAGGGCTCACCGCGGCGGAACGCGAAATTGTCGGAATAGGCGACCTGCCGGTGTGCGGAATCCTTCGGCTCGATCACCTGATAGGCAATGCCCTTGCGCTCGCAATAGGCCACCGCGTCTTCCTTGGCGTCGAAGTGGAGCGTGAGCTGCTGCTTCATGTCGCCGGATGAAGTCCATCCCATCAACGGTTCGATCGCCCGGGGCTGCTCGGGTTCGTAATCGAGCTGCCACTCCCGGGTCTTGGCTCGCCCAGATTGCATCGCGTTTTTGGCCGGCTTAAAAATGCGTGCGGTCATGGATGGTCGGACCCTCAGAGATATGCGACTTTAAGACACGAGACTTGAAAGGTAGGGTAGTTGGAGTCGTTTGGTGGAAACGGCCGGGATAGTATAGAGACACCTTTCACGGAATTTGATCGGTGATTCCGTAACCCGGATGTAGCATTTTCGTATCGGTATAGTCACTATGCTGCACTGTGACAATGTTCGGCCGCCCCGCGGCCCAGATATGGTTCAAGGCTTGGTTCGAGGCTTGATTCAAGGCTTGGTCTTGCGGCGCGATCTTCCCGACAGCATCACTTCGAAACGGCTCCCATGAAAATCAACGCCACCCTGCCCGAAAAAGGACGCGACCTCCGGCTCGACCTGTTTCGCGGGGTCGCGAACTGGGCGATCTATCTGGATCACATCCCGGACAATGTCGTGAGTTGGATCACGACCCGCAATTACGGCTTCAGCGATGCCGCCGACCTGTTCGTTTTCATCTCCGGATATACCGCCTCCTTCGTCTATGCCCGGATGATGCTGGACCGCGGCTTCATCGTCGGCGCGACGCGGCTAACCAAACGCGTCTGGCAGCTCTACGTCGCCCATATCATCCTGTTCGTGATCTATATCGCCTCGATCAGCTATCTCGCGCTGCGGTTTGGCGATTCCGAGCTCGTCAACGAGTTCAATGTCGTCGGCCTGGTCGACAATGCGACGGAAACGCTGCGGCAGGGCCTGTTCCTCAAATTCAAGCCGGTCAATCTCGACGTGCTGCCGCTCTATATCGTGCTGATGGGGCTGTTCCCGCCGGTGCTGTGGATGATGCTGCGCCAGCCCAACTGGACCATGGTCGCCGCGATCGTGCTGTGGCTGGTGTCGCGGCAGACCGGCTGGAACCTGGCGGCCTACCCCGCCGGGACCTGGTACTTCAATCCGTTCGCCTGGCAGGTACTGTTCGTGTTCGGCTCCTGGTGCGCGCTCGGCGGCGCGCGGAGGTCGGGGGCGATCATCAATCACCCGCTAACGCTGTATTTCTGCATCGCCTATCTGATCTTGGGACTGGTGATGACCATGGCCGGCAAGTTTCCCGATTTCGGAAGCCTGTTCCCGCACTGGCTCTTTTCAATGTTCAATCCGAACGACAAGACCAATTTGGCGCCCTATCGCTTCATTCATTTCGTGGTGATCGTGATCATGGTGATCCGCTTCATCCCGAAGGACTGGCCGGCGCTGGAATGGAAGATATTCGATCCGCTGATCGTCTGCGGTCAGCAGTCGCTCGCCGTGTTCTGCGTCGGCGTGTTCCTGTCGTTCGTCGGGCACTTCGAATTGTCGCTGAGCTCGGGATCGCTGTTCGCGCAGATCTTCGTCAGCGTGACCGGCATCGCGATCATGACCATCGTCGCCTATTACATTTCCTGGTCGAAACGGCAGGACAAGCCCCTACCCAAGCCGGCGGCGCCGAAAGCCGCCTGATCGGCAATCAAGGCGGCCTCGCGCTTCGGTGGCCGCCACCGCCCGTTCAGGCCGGTCGGGTGGTCGCCGACACCAGATTAGCCACGTCGGTGTAGGTATCGACCAGCGGTCCGACGATCTTGTGCATGGCGGTCTTCGATACCACGGTGTCGTGCATGATCAGGTGGTCGACCCCCGTGGTCAGGAAGCAGGCCACGGCATCGCGCGGCGTTTCGACGATCGGCTCGCCCTTGATGTTGTAGGAAGTGTTGATCAGCACGGGAACGCCGGTCAGCGCGTCGAACTCCTTCAGCAACCGATAGAGCATCGGATTGGTCGCCTCGCGCACGGTCTGCACGCGCGCCGTGCCGTCGACATGCACGATCGCCGGAATCTTGTCGCGCCATTCGGGGCGCACCGGCTTGGCCAGCAGCATGAACGGCGAGTCGGCTTCGCCCTCGAAAATGTCCGTCATCCGCTCGGCCAAAACGATCGGGGCGAACGGGCGGAACGCCTGGCGATGCTTGACGCGGCTGTTGAGGATATCC
>JBOHIT010000268.1:0-3946 GCA_050726155.1 Bradyrhizobium sp. | reverse complement strand
GCCATCGACGTCGCGCGGCGTATGGCAGTTGCCGCAGGCCATGATGGTGTTGACGAGATAGGCGCCACGTTCGACCGGCGATTCGGCCTTCGCCGCGGCGCTGTTCGCCACCGCCAGCAGCAACGCGTAGCCGACGATACCTGCTCGAAACATGAATTCCTCCCGCCCCGGACGCAACGTATCGCAGGCGAATCGAGGCGCGGCAACATTTGGGCAAATCGGAGCAGTGGAGTGCTAACCCAAATGTGAAGGACTGATGATATCAGCCCTTTGCGTCGTCCAATTTGCGTGTCACCATTGTCGCCAGTCGACGGGAGGGCAGCGATGCGCTGGTATGTCTCGATCGGAGCTGTGCTTGTGGCAGGCGTTCTCGCCGGCGGTGACGTCGCGGGTGTTGCCGCGCCGAACCCAAGAAATCAGTTTGGCAACCAGCCCGGTGATTCACCGGGACGCCAACTGGCTCAAAAAAAAGAAGCCACGGTCGACGTCGAACTGGTTCTGGCCGTCGACGTCTCCTATTCGATGGACATGGACGAGCTGGCGATCCAGCGCGAAGGTTACGCGCAAGCGATCGTCTCCAAGGAGTTCCTGCAGGCGCTGAAGAACGGCCCGAACGGCAAGATCGCCGTGACCTATTTCGAGTGGGCGGCTTCCACCGACCAGAAGATCATCATCCCGTGGCGGGTGATCGACGGGCCCGAGACCGCGGATGCCGTCGCCAATGAAATCATGAAAACCCCGATCCGCCGGGCGTCGCGCACCTCGATCTCGGGCGCGATCAATTTCGCGATGCCGTTGTTCGAAGAGAACCCGCATCGCGGGTTGCGGCGCGTGATCGATATTTCCGGCGACGGCGCCAACAACAATGGCGGCCCCGTCGTCGTGGCCCGCGATGCTGCGCTGGAAAAAGGGATCATCATCAACGGCCTGCCGATCATGGTGAAAGAGCCGTCCTATTCCACCATGGATATCGAAAATCTCGATATCTACTACGAGGACTGCGTGATCGGCGGTCCCGGCTCCTTCGTGGTGACGATCAAGGATCGCGACAAGTTCAAGGAGGCGATCCGCACCAAACTGTTGCTCGAAGTCGCGGGCCGTACGCCGGAACGCTGGATCGTGCCCGTGGCGGGCAAGGAGCCGCGCGTCAACTGCATGATCGGCGAGAAGATCTGGCAGGACCGCTGGGGACGATAGTCCAGCCGGAAAGCCCGCCGGCTTGTATGGCGGGAGCCGTCAGCGCTTGCGCACGAACCGCGCCACCAGCTCGACATGCGGCGTGTGGCGGAACTGGTCGACGGGTGTGACGCCCTCGATCGTATAGCCGCCATCGATCAGGATCCTGGCATCGCGCGCGAAGGTCGTGACGTTGCAGGACACCGCCACCACCGTCGGGATTTTACTGGCTGCAAGCTGTGTCACTTGCGCCTGAGCGCCCTGTCGTGGCGGATCGAACACCACCGTGTCGTAATCGCGCAACTCCTGCGGCATCAGCGGCCGGCGGAACAGATCGCGCGCCTCGGCCTTGACCGCCTTCAATCCGGAGGTCGATATCGCGGCCTTCTGCAAGGCTGACACCGCACCAGCGTCGTTGTCGAAGGCGGTAACCCGCGATTTGGCCGCAAGCCGAAGTGCGAACGGGCCGACGCCACAAAACAAGTCGGCGATATGCTTTCCTCGCTTGCAGCGATCGGCAACCAGGGCGGCGAGCGTTTCTTCGCCGGCCACGGTCGCCTGCAGGAACGATCCAGGCGGCAGGGCGACTTGCGCGGCGCCGATGCTGACGACCGGCGGGGTTCGCATCAGCACCAGTTCGCCATGGCGCGTCAGCCGCGCCAGCCCGTGCTGCTCGGCAACGCCTGACAATTTAGCGATCAGGCTCGTCGCCAATGGGCCGGAGCCGCGCACATCGACATCGAGTCCGCTATTGGTGGCGGTGATCTGGATGTCGAGCGGCTTTCCGACCGCGATCAGCGGCTCGGCCAGCGCCCAGGCGATCTCGAGCGCGCCGTCCAGATGCGGGTCGAGGATCGGACAGCGATCGATCGGAATAATGTCGTGCGAACTGGCCGCCGCAAAACCGACCTTGAGCACCTCATGCGTGCCCATCCGGCCATGCAGGGTGATGCGGCGGCGGCCGAGGCCGTGGGCGTCGATCAAGGGAGCGACCTCGCAGCCGATCCCGGCCTGCGCCAGCGTCGTGACCACGATCTCGCGCTTCCAGGCACGATAGCGTTCTGCGTCCCAGTGCTGGATCGCGCAGCCGCCGCAGACGCCGAAATGCGGGCAAAATGGCGCGATGCGTTCGGGACTTGCGCGGTCCACCTTGATCAGCCGCCGCCGGTCCGGATGACCTGGCACTTGCTCGACTTCGACTGCTTCGCTGCCGAGCGTGTAGGGCACGTAGACGCTGGCGCCGCCGGCCAAGGCTACGCCATCGCCGCGATGGCCGACATGGTCGATCACGAGTTGCTCGGGTTCAGCCACGGCGCGCACCGAGGAAGAATTCGATATTGCCGTCGCCGCCGGTGATCGAGGACGGAAAGATCTGGATGTCGGTGCAGCCGTGGGAGGCCGCGAACGCCGCGATGTCGTCGCAGATTTCCTGGTGCACCATCGCATTGCGGATGATGCCGCGCTTGGAATGTTTTCGTGCGGCCTCGAATTGCGGCTTGATCAGCGCCAGCAGATGCATCGGCGCGGCGGCCAGCGACAGCGCCACCGGCAGCACCGCTTTCAGCGAAATGAAGCTGACGTCGATCACGACGATATCGGGCCGGGCAGGCAGGCGCTTGCCTTCGAAGGCGCGAATATCGGTTGCTTCCATCGAGACGATTTTTGGATGGCCCTGCAGCGAGGGGTGCAACTGGCCGTGGCCGACGTCGATCGCGAACACGAGGCTGGCGCCGTTCGCGAGCAATACTTCGGTGAAGCCGCCGGTCGATGCGCCGACGTCGAGGCAAACATGGTTCTCGATCTCGATCGGATATTGTTCCAGCGCGCCCGCGCGTTTGACGCCGCCGCGCGAGACACAGGGAGGCGCGGGTTGCGCGGCGAGCTCCGCGCCGGCGGCGATCATGTCGGAGGCCTTCGCAACCGGTTTGCCGTCGGCCGTCACGCCGCCGGCCTCGATCGCGGCGCGGGCACGGGCCCGGCTTTCGAACAGGCCGCGCTCGACCAGCAGCACGTCCGCGCGCTTGCGGGGAGAAGTTTTGTTGTCGCTCGTGTCGGCCAATTTCAGCTCGATTTACCTTTGGCGCGATCCGCGGCGAGACCGACGCAGACTTCGAACGCAGCGAGGTCGTGCCAGATATCGGCAGGCGCCTGCTTCGGGGCCACCAGCGGACAGCCGTGCATATCGAGCGCGTGGATCATCATGAGATTGTCCGGCCAGCCGAAATTTTCCACCGTCAGGCCGTCGCTGTCGGTCAAATGGCCGCTTGGAGACTTCGTCACATCGTCAAATCGCGCGACGCGGTCGGCATAGGCGACCGGGTCGTTGCTGTAGGCGAGGAGAAACTTGCCGCGGCCGGCCATGTAACCGAGTTCGTAGACCGTGCCGGCATCGGCGCCCGGTCCGCGAAACGGCGTCAGGTTCGCAATGATCGCGTCGGCCGCATCCATCATCGCCTGGTTGCCCCTAAAGATCGCGAGCGAAGCATCGTCAGCCGACAGGTCCACCGCA
This sequence comes from Bradyrhizobium sp., assembly GCA_050726155.1. Lineage (GTDB taxonomy): Bacteria > Pseudomonadota > Alphaproteobacteria > Rhizobiales > Xanthobacteraceae > Bradyrhizobium. Next base: position 261 of record JBOHIT010000268.1, on the reverse strand, counting down.
TTATCGAGCGGATAAAGCCCGGTCAGGCCGTGGCGCGCGCAGATATCCACTTTGCGCCGTCCGATCCCGATCGCATCCGGCAGGAACACATCGGGACCGGCCAGATAGATTTTCATACGATCACCGAGGCTATCTTATGACGCGTTCTGCCGGTGCGAATCCGTGCCCACCCCGGATCAAATCCGGGGCGAGCATTGACTCGAACACGCGATGCGAAAGCTTCAGGCGAGCTTGACCGTCTCGGCCTTGTAGTCCTTGCCG
>JBOHIT010000267.1:0-4943 GCA_050726155.1 Bradyrhizobium sp. | reverse complement strand
GCAGTTGCCTCCAGGTGCATTGACGCCAGCACCGCGACGTCAGGACCACACGCCTTCGCCGTACGCTTCGCGCTGTTCGTTATCAGCACTTCGCGTCCACCGCGACCCACCCCACGCTCATGACGATCATGATACGCCCCTCTGAGTGGGACGGGATGGGCGTATATGTGCCATTGATTCTACTTCGGATAAAGCGAAATATTTTTTATTTCGGGGCTTGACACGATTTCCGTAAATCAGAAGTGATTTGCCCGTCGGGCCGTTTTGTCGCGCCTACTCGCCACGGTTTGTCATTGCGCGCGGCCCCATCCATGGCTTGCGGTCCTAGTATCCACTTCTGGCGCAAAGCGGCGTCGGGCAAAAGTGCCATTAACGGAACATTAGCATCTCTATCCTTGATATGCGCAGCGGGGGCAGTTTATCCGGTTTTGGACCGGCGAGGCGCGAATGGAAACGTCGTCATCGTGTTCGTGTCGGCTCGGTCTCATCGTTCGCACTTTGGGGTTGGGGGCGCGACCACTCCCAAAGAAACGACAATGGCAATTTGCTGGCTCAATTATTTTGTTCTTTTTCGCTTTCGGTTTCTACATTGCGATCACAGAAAACGTCCATCATGACGGTCTTCTTGCGCTTTGCGTGTTCAGCTTTTTTGGAATCGCAACGTTTCTAGCCGCGCTGCTTAGCGCAATCGTCGGTTTCGTTGGCTGCGACGACTGTGTCTCGCGGATGTGAGACGGTGTGTTTGATAAACCACCATGGCTACTGTTGCTGCCTTGGATTAGCTCGGCTGACGGAAGGCCCCTATGCTATCGCTTAAGACCTGGTTCAACGTCGGTCTGGCCGTCATTGTCGTCTGGATTTTCGGCTACCGCCTAACCGAACGGCTGCTGACCGGGCAGCTTTACGTGACCTATAGCCTACGGCCTGCGCACTACGTTACCTTCGCGGGTGACACAGGCGAATTTGTCAGCACATTCACCTTTCTAGTGGTCATGGTTGGGTTGGGGTTGATGGCAATTTTCGCCGCGATATTCGAGGACTAGGCTCCAATCGCTCTCTCGCTTTTTTTGAAATGTCTCATTTGGGTCCAAAAGCTGACCTCACGCCCCAAAAAATGCAATGTCCGCTATCCTCGCGAAATGCCGCCCTCACTTGATCGGGATCGGCGACTCCACATCGACCTTGTCGGTATCCGTGATCGAAATACCGAGACCCAGCATCCAGTTTCCGGCCGTGAGCATCGGGACCCTCACCTGCCACTCGGCTTCGCCGGTCCGCACCGCCTGAACCGGCGGCAGCCGCCTGCCCGTCTGGATCTCGGTGAGCGTGACCGACACCGCTTTGGCGGCGAGCGGTTTCTCTTCCATGGTTTCGAGCTGGATCGCGATGTCGACCGGCCCGGCGCGACCCGGCGAGACCGTGACATTGGCCATCGCCTTCCCGGTGTGCAGATGCGTGAAGAAATCGTCGTCGCCGGCCGCGGCGGCCGGCGCTGCGAGGCCAGCCAGAATGACTGCGCCGAGAATTCCGGACGCAAGCCGCGTCAGGCGCGAACAGCGTGGCCGTGGGCGGCGAACGCCGGCCACGGCGTCACATCTTCTTGCCGGAATGATCCATATGGTCATGCGCAGGCGCCTGCGCGCCGACGCCCTGCACGTCGAACGACAGCGTGACCTTGCCCGCCTTCTCGAATTCGAGCGTCACCGGCACCTTGTCGCCCTGCTTGAACGGACCCTTGAGGTCCATCAGCATCAGATGATAGCCGCCCGGCGCGAGCTTCACGGACTTGCCGGGTTCGATCGCCAGCCCCTTGTCGAGCGGGCGCATCGTCATGACGCCGTTGTTCATCGACATCTCGTGGATCTCGACCTTCCCGGCGATGTCGCCGCTGCCGCCGAGCAGCCGGTCCGGCGCCGCGCCCTTGTTCTCGATGGTGAGATAGCCGCCGGCGATCTTGGCACCGCTCGGCGTGGCCCGGCTCCAGGCCTGGGTGATGACGAGATCGCCGGCCTTGGCATCACCGGCCTGCGCGGGGATGGTGAACACGCTCGCCGCCAGGGCAGCGAAAGTGAGGAATTGCAGAACAGGCTTCATGGGATGTCTTTCGGGTTGTGGGAGGATAACTTCCTCGTCGTCACTTCGACGCGGCGCGTTGTTGGGCGGACCATTTTTCGAGCTCCGGTATTTCGGCCGAGCCTTCAATGGTGGTGACGGTGCCGTCCCGCGCGATCAGCAGCGTCCGCGGGATGTCGCCCTGCCAGGCCGGGTCGATCTCGAACCGCAGGCGCTCGACAAAGCCGTCGTTGAAAATCCAGTTCTCGGCCGGCCACAGGCCGGACTTTTCCAGCATCGCTCGCGTGGCGCCGGGCAAATCCGGAACGAGGTCGGCGCTGATGGTCACCACGTCAATGTTGCCATGGTCCTTCATGAATTTCCCAAGCAGCGGCAGTTCGACCTTGCAGGGACCGCAGGTCACGCCCCAGAAATGCACCAGCGTCGGCCGCCCGGCATGCGAACGCAGCACGTCCTGCCAGCTGCCCCGCACGAACGGCTTCAGCTCGGACGGTTTCTCGGATCCCGGCGCAGGCGCCAGAAAGGCGACCGACAAGATCGCGGCCAGCAAGGTGCGTTTCATGACTCATCTCCAATCGGCAGCAAGCGATATCCGTCGGCCTTGGTCATCCAGGACAGATAGGTCTTCTGCCCATCGCTCACCAGCAGCGGGTGATCTGACGTGTCCGAGGTCGTGGCCAGCACCGAAGGCTTCGACCAGCTCTTGCCGTCATCCCGCGAGGTCATCGCGTTGACGGTGGTTTTCTCACCGTCGAACTCCTTCCAGACCATGGTCGTGCCGCGTGGGCCGGCCAGGACATAGGGCCGGGTCGGATTGCGATCGGAGCGGCCGATCGGAAGCGGATCGGAAAACGTCCGGCCCTCATCCGCCGAGCGGGCATAAAACAGCCCCTTGCGCGCCTTGCCGTTGGTGTACCAGGCGACGTGATAGGTCCCCGCTGCCGAGATCGAGAGGCTGGGCCCATGGTGCGGGCATGCGGCGATCTGCCAGTCATCCCTGCTGACGCGGCGGAGTTCGCCCGGGGTCGCCAGATCGTTGAACGCCATGATCGCGTGATCGCGAACGCCGCCCTCGAAGATGTTGCGAAACACGATCACCGGACGGCCGGGGCCGGCGAATGCCAGCCCGAGCCGGCAACACTCGCAGGTGTTGTCGGTCGCCAGCCGCGCTTCGGCATAGGTCATGCCGCCGTCCTTCGACGACGCAAAAAACAACCCGGCGCCGTCGTATTTCTTGCCACTCTCTTTCGCCGGCACCCGGTTGCGCTTGTCGAGCCAGGCCGCGAACACCGATCCGTCCGCATCGAGGCCGAGCGCCTCAAAACGCTGACTCTCGTTGCTGGACGTAATCGGCCGCAGCGCCGCAAAATTCTGGCCGCCATCGGTCGATCGCGTGTACAGCACCTGCCCGTTGAAGTTTTTGTCCCGGAAGATCGAAAACGCCAGCGCGATGCCGCCGTTCTTTTCGATGACGATCTTGGGCCGCGCGTCCGGCCCCCAGTCGAGGTTGAGTTTTTCCTTCGTCACCTGAACCGGCGCCGAAAAACTGCGACCGGCGTCCTTTGAGCTGGCAACCGAGATCTGCCCGCCGGCCATCCACGTAAGCCACAGCCTTCCATCGGGACCGAAGGCGGGCGTGACCTTCGAGGCGCAGCGCAAGACAGCCTCGTCGCAGGCCGCCTCCGAGGCGTGCTGATGGCTCATTTGCGCGGTGGCCGCGGTTTGCCAGAGTGCTGCGCCAAGCGCCAACGCGATCGTGCCCAACAAGCCTCTTCGCAGCATGGCGCACATCCTTCCGCGGGGTTCACCAATCATCGGAACGCCACCTTCATGCCCGCCACAAACGCCCGCGGTGAACCGGCATAGATCGAACCGGTCGTGTTCGCCAGTATGCTCGCGGGATTTTGAACACCGGCTGCCGTGACGGAGTTTCCGATGTTGTTGGCCGAAGCGACATAGGTCCGGTCAAACACATTCCGGACTTCGAGATACAGGCTCAACGCCTTGAAATAGTCGGACGTCAGGTCCGTCTTGTAGTGCACATTGAGATTGACCAGCTCATAGCCGGGCGCCTTCAAGAGATTGGCGTTGTCCATATAGAACGAGTCTTTCCACTGCACCTCGACGAACGCACCAAGGCCCGCCAGCGGTCCGGCGATGTGGTCGTAGCCGAGCCGCGCCGTGAGTTCATTGGGCGAGATGCCGGGAATCTTGTTGCCGGCCCGGTTAAAGCCAAAGGTCGCGCCGTTGACGATGTTCTCGGTGTACTGGGTGTAGACCTCGTCGAGATAGGTGTAGGCCGCCGTGAAACGCCAGCCCGGATAGAACTGCCAGTCGGCGGCCAGTTCCACGCCGCGATGCTCCGACCTCGGCGCGTTGAAGGTGAAGCTCGCATTGGGAGCGCCCACCTGCGTTGCCTGGGTCACCAATTCGTTCTTGAAGAATTCGTAGAAGCCGGTCGCGCTGAACTTCAGCGCATTGTTGGGCGTCCAGTCGAAGCCGAGATCGTAGCCGAGGTTCTGCTGGGTCTTGAGCTGCGTGTTGTTGCCGTTCTGACCGGTAGAGATCACGAACAAGTTTCCGACCTGCGGCGTGCCGTAGCCGGTCGCGACCCGTCCGCGGAATAGCCATTCGCTGTTCAGCCTGTAGAGCAGTGCCAACTCGGGCGCGGTGTTCTGGAATTGGCGGTCCGCGGTTGTCGGTGGCGGGATCGTCACCGTCGGGACATTGGGCGTGTTGTAGTTGTAGACGGTATTGATGCCCCGGAGATTCGTTGTTTCCCAGCCCACCCCTGCGATGGCGGTCAGGTTCGAATTCAGTTTCAGTTCCTGCCGGGCACGAACGCCATAATTCGAGGTATCGCTGAAGGT